>DASRER010000047.1 GCA_035651995.1 Terriglobales bacterium
AAATACTCCCAGGCGGTGCCGTAAGGGCTGTAGTCCTCGCGTACCGTCCCCCAGGCGCGCTCACTCAGGTACGGGCCCCAGCGCTTCCAGTGCCGGGTGCGCTCGCGGCTTTCGGTGAGGCGTTCATCAACGGCGCAGCCCATCTTGCTTCGCGCGCCGTTGCCGCGGCTGGTCGTCTTTTCTAAATCGAATGTCGGCTTCGGGGTCATTTCTGCACCAGTTGGACCGCGTGCCCGTCGGGATCCCGCACCATCACTCCTCGCGAGAACCCCAGCTCGGAACGCGCGAGCGCGGTCACATCTGGAGATTCGAAGCGAGCGTGAATGTTTCGCAGAATCTGCGAGGCGCGGCCGGTATCGGGCGAAATAAATCGCGTGCTCCAATGGCCAAGGTCACTGGCGCGCCAGTCGGCGGGATAGGGCCGGCCGTCACGAGGAGCCAGGTACTCGAGCAGCTCAACGCCAGGGCCGGATGCAGCTCGCAAGGCAGTGATGCGCAGCCGCGCACCGAAGACGTTGTTGAGGTGCTCCTGCTCGGTGCCGTAGTTCTCGCTCTCGCCGGCAACACGCATCCCGAGCGCGTCACGGTAGAAAACCAGGCTCGCGCCGGTGTCGCTGACCGTGATGGCCGTGTGGTCGATGCCGAGAAAGAGCGCGCTGGTGCTCTGCCACTTTGGATCGCCCTTCCCTGCCGGAAAATGCAAGACCTCGAGCGCGTGGCCGTCAGGATCTTTGAAATAAAACGCCTCGATGCCGCCGGCGTTCCTGTTCCACTCGGGCAGGCGCTGCGGACCGCTGGAGGCGTGGCGCACGTTGTGCGCGCGAAGATGGGCGTAAGCCTTCTGCATGTCGCTGGTGATGATCGCGACGTGCTGGAACCAGCGATCGTTGCTGCGCGAGTCAACCGGCAGAGGTCGCCCTTCCGGAGCGAGAAACTGCGCCAGCTCGATGAACTCGCCGCCGAGTTGCATGCGGACTATGCGGACTCGCAGGCCAAAGACGCCGGTGAAGTGTTCCCAGTCATTGCCGGCGAGCTCCACGTCGGAAACTTTGCGGAACGAGAGCACTCCGGAGTAGAAGTCCACGGCGCGCTCCATGTCGCTCACCGTGATGCCGACCGAATCGAGCGCGATGACAGCCGGTTGGGTTTGCGCGGCAAGCGGCAGCGCAAAGACCAGCAGCAGCGCCAGAGGCAGTACGCGCACGCTCGTGCCGCGAATTCGATGCGAAGCGGCCATCGTCAGCGCGCGACCCCTGCGGCTTCGATCTCGGCGCTCGCGGCCTTCTCACGCTGAACCATCGCTTCACCGCGCACGCCCATGCGGTTGAGCAGGTGATCGCCGACGCGCAGCGCATTCGCCATGATGGTCAGCGCCGGATTCACCGCGCCGCTCGACGGGAAGAAGCTGCCGTCAACCACGTACAGGTTGTCGAGTTCGTGGGCTTTGCAGTTGACGTCGAGCACGCTCGTCTTCGGATCGCGGCCGAAGCGGATTGTGCCGTTCTGGTGCGCGACCCCGGCGAGCGGGATCTTCTGCCCGACAAACAGGCTGCGGTCAAACAGGCCTTCGTGGCAGTTGTTGCCATGAATGTCACAAACAGTGTGCTTCATCAGATGCTGGAGCTTGGCGCGCAGGCGGTCGTGCCCCTCCGTGTTGTTGGGTGTGTAGCTGAGCACGATCTCGCCCCTTGTGTTCACGGTGACGCGGTTATTCGGATCGGGCAGGTCTTCCGACGTGAGCCAGAAGTCGAGCGAGTGCTTGGCCATCAATTCGAGCGTGAAGCCCGGCGCAATTTTCGGCGCGCCCGCGCGCAGCGCCTGCGCATCGAGCTTGCCGACGAACGAGATGTGTCCCATCGGGTACTGCCAGTCCTTTGAGCCGAAGTAGAAGTCGTTCACCGCCAGTGTTTTCTGGAAGATGGTCGGGTTAGGACACTTCGAGATCGCCATGACGACCGAATTGACGTGCCCCATGTAGTGACGGCCAACAAAGTCAGACCCGTTCGCCAGCCCGTTCGGATGCTTCTCGTTCGCCGAGCGCAACAGCAGCGCCGCTGAATTGATGGCGCCGCACGACGACACGACGACGTCGGCAGTGAAGCGCAGTTTTTCACCGTTGCGCTCCACCTGGACAGCGCTGACCGAGCGCCCGGAGGCGTCGGTTTCGAGCCTGGCGACGTACGCGTTCGTGAGCATTTCGACGTTCGGATGCTCGAGCGCCGGGTCAACACAGACAACCTGGGCGTCACTCTTCGCGTAAACCAGGCAGGGGAAACCGTCGCAGGTGTTGCAGCGAATGCAGCGGCTCTTGTGGGCGTCACTCTCGTTCAGCATCACGCCCAGCGGCACGTGGAAGGGCCTCAGTCCCTGCGCCGAGAACTGGTTGCTGAGCGCCTGGATGCGCGGCTCGTGGCTCACCGCCGGAAACGGATACGGTCCGCTGGACGGCGGATCGGTTGGATCTTCTCCGCGCGTACCGTGCACGCTGTACAGGCGCTCTGCTTCGGCATAGTAAGGCTCGAGGTCCCCGTACGAGATCGGCCATTCCGGCGAGATGCCGCCGGCGTGCCTGATCTCGCCAAAGTCTTCTTTGCGCAGACGGAACAGCGCCGCGCCGTAGAACTTGGTGTTTCCGCCCACGTAGTAGTTTGTGTGGGGATGGAGCGAGTGGCCGTCCTTGTCCTGCCAGCTCTCTTTGGTGTTGTAGCGTCCTTCGAGGTTCACAGCGCCCGAGTCCCAGTTCTGTTTTTCACGCCGGACGTAGTCGCCGCGCTCCAGCAGCAGGATCCGCTTGCCCGAGGGAGCCAGGCGGTACGCAAGCGTGCCGCCGCCGGCCCCCGTTCCGATGATGATCACGTCGTAGTGGTTATTGTTCGGCATGGAAGCCCCGCTCTCTCGGGCAACTACGGTTGACTAGCCTTGCTTCGGGGTCAACGGTGCGGTGGCGAAGTTGGCGCTGAAGCGGCGGCACCACACCGTCACGGCGCGGTACTTGGCCAGGTCAACATTCCCCGGCACTTCGTAGTTCTGGTCGCCCTGATTGCCTTTGAGCGCGCCCAAAGTGACGAAGCCGGCTTTCTTCACGGCGTCGCTGTCACTCGCATCGCCGGCCGCCACCAAATAGACCTGGAGGTCCGGGCCATTCGAAGTCGCGAAGTCGGTGAAGCGCAGCACTCGCTTGCCGTCGGGCAGTTGATAAATGGTGGCCGTGCCTTTCGTTTCGTGCAGCACAGTGTGAAAGTTGCCGGCCGCCAGCGGCGTCGGCCCGTTCATCGCCGCCGGAGACGCCGGCGTCATGCCCTCCTTCAAAGGCGCGGTGGTGAAGTTCCTGTTGAAGCGCTTGCACCACACCGTCACCGACTGGTATTTCGCCAAATCGGCATCGGCGGGCAGATCGTAATTCTGGTCGCCCTTGTTGCCCTTCAACGGGCCCAGGTCAACGAACGCGGCTTTTTTCACCGTGTCGCTGTCGGTCGCGTCGGCGGCCGCTACCAGATAAACGTAGAGCGCCGGTCCGTTCGATGTGGAGAACTCCGACAGGCGCAGCACGCGCTTGCCGTCGGCCAGCTTGTAGACCGTGGCCACGCCCGCGCCGTCATGCGCCACGCTGTGGAATCGGCCCGTCGCCAGCACCTGCTGCGCGTTGTCGGTCTGCGGCATGCCTGCCGCAGACGCACTGGTTGTGGGGAAGCTCTCGTTGACCGTCTTGTTCACCCACAGACGCTCGGGGCGGAATGCCGCCCACAGGCCTATGAGCACGACCACGGCAACTACGATGATGACAATCTTGCGGGTATTCATTGCGAAACTCTCCTTCAATTGGTTATTGCGGATTTGGCCTGTGGACCTTGTGCCTGCATCTCGCCAAAGCGGCAGTTGAAGATGCAACGCTTGTTGTTGTGGTGGTGGAGCTTGGCGCAGAAGACGTTGTCGTGCCCCTTGCCGACGAGGTATGCCTCGGCGGCCACAAGCATTCCCAGCGGCGGCGCCGTGAAGTAAATCCACGCTGCCGTCCAGAGCATGGCCGGCGCAGCCGACGCCGTGGTGCGCGCGGGATTCAGGCTGAATCCCGAGATCGGCGCTTCGAATGAGATGTAAGCGGCTACCAGGGCGCCTGCCAGCAGCCCGGTGTAACGCGACCAGACCGGATGGTTCGACGAGCGCAGCACCACCGTCATGGTGATCACCGCCATCACGAACTCGGCCATGAATGCCGGCCACGGGCCGTCGGGCCCGGGCACCGTGACCACGTAGTGCACCGCCGGATGCCGGATCCAGTCGCCGAAGATCAGGACGGCGATGAGCACACCCGCCAGCCCACCAAGAAATTGCGATGCTATATAGAAGACCGCGTCCCACCCCCTGATCTTCTTCAGGCGGAAGAAGGTGAGCGTGACCGAAGGATTCAGGTGCGCACCCGATTGCGCGCCGATCGGCGAATAGATGATGGCGATCAGCGTGCCCGCCATGGCGAAGCCGAACATCACGCGCCGTATCGTGGGCGTCGCGATCGCTTTTACGACCGGCGATGCTGGCAGCAGCAGCAGTGCGCCAAAGGCGCAAGCCGAAAACATGAACAGGCCGAGCCCGGCAGCTTCCATCAGGTACTCGGGCCAGTGCGCCCGCAGCGCCGCCGTGGACCCGGTGCGGGCAGAACCCCTGCGAGCTTTGTTCGCGGAAGGAGAGGAAGATGCGCCCGGCACGACAGCGCTGGTTGGCGGCGCGCCCCGGAGATTCTCGGTCCGCCTCACTGCCGGAGCGGGCTCCATGACCGCATCTTCACTCTTTGTCAGGGTGTGCATGCCGGATGCGATTCGGTATCCGGCGAATAGTTTCCGCCGCGATTCACTTTTTTTTTGGCCGGACCGTAACATCTGGCGCCCGGCGGAATCTCAGTCTGTGGAGTATGGGTGTCTCCACCACAAATCCGGCGGAACGCGGGACTGGACGAATGGCACGGAGGGCGAAGCCGCTGATTGCCGCTACCGTGACGGCCACATATAATCCAGCGGACGGCGAGTCGCGAACCGCCGCTGAATCTGCTTTACCCACCGCCGCGTACATGGGTCAGCCAGCGAAACTCGCCATGCCTGTCCCGACACCCGAGCCAACGCCCCATCTTTCAGAGCTGATCCGCCGCATCCGCGCCGGTGAAAGCGAGCTCTTCTACAGCCTGGTAAGGCCGCACGAGAAGGCGGTCTACATGGCCGCATACGGCGTTTTGAACAACCAGGCCGATGCGGAAGAGGTCGCGCAGGAAGCCGTGCTCAAGGCCTTCACGCACCTGGAGCAATTCCGCGGCGAGTCGAAGTTCAGCACCTGGCTCATCCAGATCACGATCAACGAAGCGCGCATTCGCTTGCGTAAAGACCGCCGCCACCTCTACGAGTCGGTGGACCAGGGCACAGAAACGGAAGAAGGCGACTACATGCCGCGCGACTTCGCGGACTGGCGCGACATCCCGTCGGAGTCGCTCCAACGCCGCGAGCTGCGTGAAGCCATCACGCGCGGGCTGGCCTCGCTGAAGCCCAAGTATCGTGAAGTGCTGGTGCTGCGCGACGTGCAGCATCGCAGCATCAAGGAAACAGCGGAGATCCTGGACATCACGGAGGCGACCGTTAAGACTCGGCTGCTGCGCGCGCGGTTGCAAATGCGCGACGCGCTCGCTCCCGGAATCGACGGCTCCTGGGCCACTGGCGCCGAGCAATATAAGAAGGTGCGGCCGTGGTAGCCGCTCAAGGATTGGAAGTACGCTGATGGCCGACGTTCACGAATTCGAGATCAGTTGCCGCGAAGTCTGGCGCGAAGTGTCGAACTACCTCGATGGCGACCTCGATGCAAAGCTTCGCGCACGCATCGAACGCCATCTGAAGCACTGCCGGCATTGCACCGCAGTCGTAAGCGGCACGGCCAACACGGTTCGTCTGATCGGCGACGAGCAGGCGTTCGAGCTGCCTGCCAGCTTCAGCAATCGCTTGCGAGGAAAGCTGCGCGACGCCGCTGCTGCCGTGTCCCGCGGGTCAATCACCCTCGGCATTACCGATGACCCGATCGAACTCGGCACGCACGTGATTCACTTCTGGGAAACGCAGGAGGAATTCCGCCGCGGCGTTCGCTTCCTCGAAATCGGATTGAGGGACCGCGATCACGGCGTGCTGTTCGGGCACGAAGAGGCCAACGAGCGCGTCCTTCGGCTGCTGCGTAACGCGGGGATAGATGTCGGGGAGCTCATTGCTTCCGGCCGCCTGCGGGTTCTGCCCCGTGAACTTCAGACGAGCGAAACCCTGGTCGCGATCGAAGGTGCTTTCAAAGACGCGATGCGCCAGAACGCCAGCGCGATCCGCTATCTCGGGAATCTGGGCGCTGGGAATCGCCCCTGGCCCGGCGGCGAAGATGGCGTACTCGAGCTGGAAGCCCGCGTAACCGGCCTCGCCAAGCGCTTCCCGTGCGTGATGGTCTGTATGTATGAGGTGAAGGCGCTCAGCGGCCGCATGGTGATGAAGGGCGGTTTCCACACGCACCCGTGGGTTGTCTGTGGACATGCACTGCACGCCAACTCGCTGTACATACCGGAATCGCAATTCCTTGGTTCGCTGCACATATAGGGACACGGAGAAGGGATCACACAGTGGCAGTAATTGAGATCAGTTGTCTGGAGGTCTGGAGAGAGATCTCGAACTACATTGACGGTGACCTCGATCCTGAATTGCGCGAGCGCATCGAGAACCACGTCAAGGTGTGCCACCACTGTGCCGCCATCCTTGATGGCACCAGCAACACCGTCCGCCTCCTCGCCGATGGCGAGGCCTTCGACCTTCCGACCGGCTTCAGCAAGCGGCTGTACTCCAAGTTGGACGATCATCTGAAAGAATAACGGCGCTCTCCGCTTCCGCCCTGTAGAACCGCAAGCGACTACTCACCCTGAGCCCACGCTTCTTGCGGGCCCGGAACCTAACGTATTGCCATGTGCGAACGGCTGAATCCACTACGGCTTCAGCTGTCCACTGTTCGCTCTCCACGGCGCCCTGAAACTTTTTCTCCTGCCCCGTATCCCACTCCGCCAGCAGCCCTCGGATACGAGAGCGCAAGGAGAGAGAGGCAATGAAATCCATTTATCGTATTGCGGCCGCACTGGTGCTCGGCGCCGTGTCCATTTCGCCGTCCATCGCCCAAATGGGCATGTCGCACACCAGTTCGCCGTTCCAGGGCCCGAAGGCGAACACGGGGACCGTTTCGCACAGCATGGAGAACGGCAGGAGCGTGCTCACGCTCTCCGACGATTTTGTGGCGCCCGGCACGCCCGACCCGCACTGGGCTGTCGTTGATTCAAAGGGGACCATGTATGTGCTGGATCGGCTCACGCTGAAGCCGCAGGGCATGGCGATGGAAGACCACGGCAAACAGCCCGATCGTTTCCAGAAAAAGATCACGGTGCCAGACTACGTGAAAGACGTGAAGAAGGTCGTGATCTGGTGCGCCTGGGCAGAAACCAATCTGGGCGAAGCGTCATTCAGTTCGGCTGTGAAATAGACAAATCCACTGACGGCTGGTGGCGCCTGCTTGGTCGCGCGGCCAGCCGTGAGGAAGTCACCATGAAGACACGAATTTCATTTCTCACCTTGGCGCTGGCCGTTCTGAGCACGCAAGCAACGGCGCAGGTCGCCGATAAGAAAGCGCTCACCATCGAAGGCGCGCGCAAGATCATCGCCGCCGCCATCGCGGACGCCAAAAGCAAGAACACCACTGGCGTGATTGCCGTTGTGGACGAAGGCGGAAATCTGATGGCGCTCGAGCGCCTCGATGGCACGTTCGGCGCGGGCGCCAATGTTTCGATCGGCAAGGCCCGTACCGCCGTACTGTTCAGGAAGCCGACGCGCTTCTTCGAAGAGCTGGTCAACTCGAGCGGCAAGGGCCGCACCGTTATGACGGCCCTCAGCGACTTCACACCCCTTATCGGCGGCGTGCCGATCGAAGTGGACGGCCAGATTGTGGGAGGTGTCGGCGTGAGCGGCGCCGCGAGTGCCGCGCAGGACGAGGAGCTCGCCCTGGCGGGCGCCGCCGCGGCAAAGGCGTTCGCGGGCATGACTGCCTCCAGCTCCGGCACGAGTGGAAGCGCCGCGAAAACCGGGATGAGCAACTCGACGGCGAGGGTCAGCTACTTCCCCGCGGCGCAGGTCGCGGCGGCATTCGACAAAGGCGCGGTACTGTTCGATGGCCAAGGCCGGAACTACATGGTCCATGCCAGCCGTCGTGACGCGCCCGGCAAGGCTGAAATTCATACCCTGGACACCGACATCATCTACGTTCTCGGCGGCACGGCCACTTTCGTGACCGGCGGCACCGCTGTCGAGCCGGCGAACATCGCGGCCGATGAGATTCGAGGTTCCTCGATCACCAGCGGTGACACGCGCCAACTTGCCAAAGGCGACGTCATCATTGTTCCGAACGGCGTTCCCCACTGGTTCAAGGAAGTGAAGGGGCCGTTCACGTACTACGTGGTGAAGGTGCGCTAGGAGCCTGCTATGAAGCGCATCTTTGCTTTCGCCGCCACTTTGCTGTTCACCATCTTCCCTGCCGTCGCCCAGCATGTGCAAGATCCTCCGTTCGGGCGGCCTGAGGCGACGGTGGATCTCGCTACCCGCGAGGGCGCCGCCTTGGTGAACGGGCAGTGGCGATACAGCGACGTCAAGATCGTGGAGGTGGACGGGCGCGCAGTAGGGTCCGACTTGCGTCCGAGCGGCCCGCCGAATCGGACGTACGATTACACGCCCAAGGCGAATGGCGCCGGCTTCGACGACTCCGGCTGGCCGGCGATTGATCCGACCACGCTCGATGCCCGTCGCGGCAACGGCAAGGTCAGCTTCGCCTGGTACCGGATCAACGTTACGGTTCCGCCTAAGGTCGGCAGCTTCGATCCAACCGGTTCCACGCTCGCGTTCGAAATTGTGATCGACGACTATGCCGAGGTCTGGGTAGACGGCAAGCTCCCGCTCGTCCTCGGGCAAGCAGGCGGGCAAGTCATAAAGGGTTTCAACGCACCCAACAAAGTGATCCTCACGCGCAATGCGCGCCCGGGTCAGCGCTTCGAGATTGCCGTGTTCGGGATGAACGGCCCGATCAGCGCCTCGCCAAACAATTTCATCTGGATCAAGTCGGCCACTCTGGACTTCTACAAGCCCAGTGCCAACGACACACCGAGTGCGGGCAGGATTGAACGCATCGATCCTGCGATTGATCAGATCGTTCCACGCGAAGCCAAAATCGAGAAGCTTGCCGGCGGCTTCCTGTTCACCGAAGGTCCGGTGTGGGTGCGCGATGGCGGCTATCTGCTCTTCAGCGAGCCCGATAACAACCTGATCTGGCGCTACACACCCGACGGTGAACTATCCATCTACCGCACTCATTCCGGCTACAGCGGTCTCAACATCGGTGAATACCACCAGCCTGGGTCCAACGGCCTCACTCTCGACAAAGATGGCCGGCTCACCATCGACGAGCACGGCCGCCGGCGAGTGGTCCGCCTGGAGCGCAACGGCGTGGTCACAGTCCTCGCCGACCGATACGACGGCAAGCGGCTGAACAGTCCGAACGATCTCGTCTACAAGTCCGACGGCTCGCTCTACTTCACCGATCCGCCGTTCGGCCTCGCCAAGGTCTACGACGATCCGGCCAAGGAGCTTCCTTACAGCGGCGTCTTTCGCGTGGCGGATGGCCACATCACGCTGCTCACCAGGGAACTCAAGGGCCCCAACGGCATCGCGTTCTCCCCCGACGAGAAATATCTCTACGTCGGCAATTGGGATGAGCAGAAGAAAGTCGTAATGCGCTACGACGTGCAGCCTGACGGAACGCTCGCCAACGGCAAGGTGTTCGCTGATTTCACCAGCACGCCCGGCGAAGACGCGATCGATGGCCTGAAGGTGGATGAGCGCGGGGACGTTTATGTCTCCGGTCCCGGCGGGCTTTGGATCGTCTCGCCGGAAGGCAAGCGCCTGGGCACGATCGTTGCGGCCGAGCATCCGCACAACATGGCTTGGGGCGACGACGACGGCCGCACGCTCTACATGACGGCCCGCAGTGGTCTATACCGGATCCGTTTGAACGTGGCGGGCGTGCACCCTTGAAGGCCAGGAGAAAACGATGAGCACGGCAGGTCCCCAATCCATTCCCGTGGCTGCCCCGCGCGCCTTTGCCGGCGTCGAGAACGCAGGCAAGCTCATCGCACGTTGCGGGCTTGTCCTCGTGCTGGTGTGGATCGGCGCCATGAAGTTCACTGCCTACGAAGCCGAAGGCATCCGGCCGCTGGTCACCACCAGTCCGTTGCTGTCGTGGGCGTACAGCGTCTTCAGCGTGCGCGCGTTTTCGAACCTGCTGGGCATTGTCGAGATCTCGACCGGGTTGCTCATCGCGCTGCGGTTCGTTTCCGCGCGTGCAGCCGCGATCGGCAGCGTGCTTGCGCTCGGCACCTTTCTGACGACGCTCAGCTTCCTGTTCTCGCTTCCCGGATGGGAGAAGAGTCTGGGTGGCTTCCCTGCTCTGAGCGGCAGCGGAGGCTTCCTGCTGAAGGACCTGGTGCTGCTTGGCGTGTCGGTCTGGTGCCTCGGCGAGGCGCTCCAGGCAATCCGGCGCTAGCTGGGCCCCGACTCGGCCCTTGCTTGGCGAAGTCGCTCATCGAGCATCTGCGGCGGCAGGTCGGCGTTGTTGATAAAGATGGCGATCCGCCATTTGCCGTCCGCACCCTTCTGCCAAACCTCCATGTAGCGTTGCCGCGTGGTGACCGGATCGCCGCCCGTTTTCGGTGTGAGCGTGAGTTCGTGCCATCCCCAGTCGTAGGCGACGTTACCAAATATCTGAATGTCGATAATGATTACGGCCAGTCGAGCTTCATATCGGGCGAATAGCTCTCGCACACGCCACTCCAGGGCGTTGCGGGCCTCTGCCCCGAAGAAGCTCGGCTCGCCAACGCTGAAGTCGGCGAAGCCATCGCCGAAAACCGAGAGTAGCCGGTGCACATCCCCAGTATTAAAAGCCTCGCGGTACTCGGTCTTGGCGACATTGATGGCGTAGATGTCATCCATGGCTCGGCCGGTGAATTCTAGTCCGGTGGACGGCTGACATCATCACCCGAAGTCAGATTTTTTACGTCAGGCGGAGGTCCGGCTGGCGCTCATGTCTTCTCCTGCGCCGCTCGATGAAATTTAGCGCTCAGCCTGCGATGTTGCGCCGCCCTTGGCTTGCCGGACCCTTGCGGTGACCTTGAAGCGCAAGGTCGGAAGCTCATCGGCCTTGGCCGGAGCTTTGATGCGCCACACAATGCTCTCGCTCACTCCACCGGCAGGCAGCGCCTCCCAATCCCGCAAGGCCGCCGCATAGGCAAAAGCTGCGCCCGCGCCGGTTTTTCCGTTCGGGGCGTTGAGGATGGAGCCATCAGGCGTGACCTGTTCGACCGCGACCACAATCGGCCCATAGATCGGCTGGTCAGACTTGTTCCTCAGCCGCACGGGAAGATCGAGGGCCCCCGCCGGCGCTGAATCCCGCAGAGGATCGAGCCACACCTCGATCTTGTCGCTCACATCAGCCTCGACCAAGGCGGGCGCTGGCTCGGCGGTTGCACTGGCGCTATCAAGATGGCCCGGGCGGTTGGACTCGGGGCGGGTAACGCGGACCGCCGCTGTCCAGACCTGATAGGTTCCCGTGCGCCCGTCTGTCCAAAAGGGACGAAACATCCCGTCCCGATCGGTGGCGAGCGCGAGATAGTCACCGCCGTTCACGCGTCCGCCGCCGTTGGTGAAGGAAATGGAACGGTTGTTGACGGCGGCGCCGATCACCTTGCCGAGAGCATCCGCCGGATAGGTTGGCTGAGAGCTGATCCGAACCGGCGGCAGGAAATTCTCGCCGCCGTCGAGCGACACTGAGAGATAGCGGTGAACCAAAGGTGTTTCCCTGCCGGCCGGAGTTTCGCGCGTGTCTGAGAAGGAGACGGCGAGAATGCCCTCGTTATTCACCGCCACCGAGGGCATGAACTGATCGCCGGCGGTAAGGCTCCCGGCGTAGATCATGCTCGGCTTCGACCAGGTTTGGCCGCGGTCGGAGGAGTAGGACAGCATCACGCGAGCATGGTGCTCTTCCGGATACTGGTCGGTGTACTTCTGGGGGCCTGTTGTCGGGCTGTAGAAGCGGTCAGCCCACACCATGTAGACCCGGTCCCTGAACGCGCCGTTGGAATTATCGATGGCGAAGAACGGAAAAATCATGAACGGTCCCAGGAGTTCCGCGCCACCCTGGAGTTTGAATTTTTGCGGCGCGGAGAACGTCGCTCCGCCGTCCTTCGAAGTAGCGAACCAGTAGTGATACTTCTTGCGCTCGCGCAGCTCCGGAGTCGTTCCCTTCGGCATGTCGTTGGGAAACTCCACGTAGGGAACGAAGAGCTCGCCATCGGTGAACAGCGCAGGATTCATGGCGTTGATGCCGCGCGTGGGCATGTCGTGGTTGTTGGCGACATCGACGAAGCCGATCCATGTGCGGCCATCGTCGTGCGAACGGATGACGCCCACGTGATAGTCGAGCTTTGGATGACCTGGCTCTCCTCGTTTCCCATACAGGGCACTGACGTACACATTCCCCGCGAAGCGGCCGGTGGAGTGATCAACCACCACCTGCTCGTGATCACACATGGGCAGCGTCTGCACCTTGCTCCAGGTGGCGCCGCTGTTTTCAGAGCGGTAGAAGAGCAATCCGAGCTTCCCTTTCTCACTCTCGCCGAGGCTCATAAAGTAAGCGGTCCCCGTCCGCCCCCATGCCACCATGGGGTCGCCGCCGCCGAGCGCCTCGAGTTCCGGGTAGCGCACGCGCTTCCAGCTGTTCCCGCCGTCGCTGCTGCGGAACCCAACCGATTCCCACGGTCCATGCCGGCCGGCGGCCTGCTCACCATCCAGAGGGAACGCAGCGCGCGTCAGGATGCCACCGCCGAGCACATTCATCGGATTGGTCGGATCCACGGCAAACATGAGTTCCGCGATGATCCCGTCCGTCTGGGGACTCACCAGAACGTTCGGGCCTACGATTACCTTCACCTGATTGTCCGCGGCGATCTCAGAGCTGCCGAGCACGACGGGCGCGCACATCAACGCGATGGTGGCGACTACAGCGAGCTTCATGGGCATTCTCCTGTGCCCGCCGTGCGAAGTGCGCCCTCCCCCGGGCGAGCGCACTCCGCACGGCAGCAACCCTCAAACGTCAGAATGACAATCGTAGCGAGAACTGCATGGACCGCGGTCCACCCAGCTGATACAAGCCGTTGAACCCGGCGTTGGGCGCGGCAGTCCCTCCCAGCGCGGTTCGCAGCATCGTCGGCGGCACGCCAAACGTGCTGGGAATCGAGTAATCCGTGCCGGTGTTGCTGAAGCCGATGGGGAAGCCGAACATCGGATGGTTGAAGATGTTGAAGACCTCCCACCTGAACTGGAGCTTCAGTGCCTCGTTCAGATTGAAGTTGCGCCCCAGCGAGAAGTCGGTCTGGTAGATCGCCAGTTCGCGCAGCCGATTGCGGCCGAAATTGCCGTCACGCGCGGGAACGCCCGGCAGCCCGGGAAGCGACGGCGGATCTGTGAACGCGGCGGCGTTGAAGCGTCTTCCGCCCGGCACGGTCGGATCGTTCACGATAATCGGAACACCCGGAACCAGGTCAGGATGCGGCAGCGTCGCCAGGCCCTCGACCGTCACGACGGCTACCTTGCGGATGTCCACTGGCCTGCCGGTCTGGGCATGGGTCAGGCTGGAGATAGACCAATCGCGCAGTATCGGTTTCAGCGCCGGCGCCTTGACCGCCGGTACGTTGTAGGTCAGCGCCGCCGAGAAATTGTGCCTGATGTCGAAGTCCGCGTTCCCGCGCACGATGTCAAAGTTGAAGTTGTCGCTGGAGACAGCATCCAGGGCATGCGACCACGCGTAGTTGACCAGCGCCTGCAATCCGTGGGTGAGCGTGGTTTTGTACTGAGTCTGCAGCGAGTGGTAATCGCTGCTAGGTCCATTCGCGGAGAACGCGATCGACCCGAAGTTGGGATTCGGCCTGGGGCCGGTGGCCAGCCCCGCTGGCTGATTGAGTAACGGCGACATCAGCAGGTCGCGCCCGGCAGATGCAACATAGGAAAACGAAACCGCCTGCGACGATCCCAGCGCCTGCTCCAGGCTGACGTTCCAATGCAATGTGTACGGCAGCGCCAGGTCCTCGGCAAAGCCGCGAACGGTGCTGGTTGTCGGCAATGTGATGGGCGCGAAAGGCGGCGGAGCGGCGATCGCGCTAGCCGCAGGGAACGTAACGTTCGGCAGGATGGAGCTTCGGCTGAACGGCCACGCGTTTGCTGCCGTGCCAGTCCCCAGGTCGTAATAGACGCCGAATCCCCCGCGGAGCACGGTTTCATAACCGGCACGCTGCCGCAGGCGGTAAGCGGCTCCCAGCCGAGGCGCAAACGCGGCGTAGTAAGTCTTGAACAGCGGCGTGCCCGGGGGCGCCAGCGTCGCCTTGGTTACATCTTTTCCAACAATGCCGACGGCGAGCGCAGGGTTGTGCCCATCCGCCTCCGTCGGGGCCGGATTGATGTCCCAGCGCAGCCCCAGGTCGAGCGTTAGCCGGGGCGTCACTTTCCAGGTGTCCTGGGCATAGGTAGCAACGTTCAAAAAGCGAGGACGCGCCGGCTGGAATGCGGCCACCAGAAACAGATTGGCGGCCCCGCTGGCGACGTTGGCTTCCGTAAGGTAGTTGTAGACGTGCTGGTCCTGGGCGGCGTAGTAAGGCGCCAGGCGGCGAATGTCGACGCCGAACTTGAAGTGATGCGCGCCCTTCAGCAACGAAACGTTGTCGACGATGTTGAACTGCCGCTGCACGTTATCGGAGAACAACCCCTGCAGCGTCAGGCCGACATTCTGGCCGCTGAGAATAAAACTGATGTTCCCCGTGCCGGGAAAGCCGCTGGTCATGTAGAGCGGGTCCACCGGAACGCCGCCGTTCAACGCGCGCTGCGACCCGATCTCGGGTGTTCCCTGCCGGCTGTAGTTGAAACGCAGCTCGTTGTTCAGGCTGGGTGTGAACGCCGAAGTTGCACCCAGCGTCAGGGTCGAAGTGTGCGCCTCGATGGCAATCACGCTGAAAGAGCCGCTTTCGTTGCGCGAGGGAGAAACGTTGTAGCGGCCGAAGAGCGTCAGCTTGCTGTTGACGATGTGGTCCAGGCGGACGCTGGTCGCGTCGGAAGATCCTCGATTGGAGACGCCGAAACTGAAAGGCGCAAAACCGCTCGGCTGGCCGCCCGCGGTAAGCAGTTCCGGCCCGGTGGGCAGGGGGAACGCGTTCATCACGGGCTTCAGCCCCGCCGAGGCGAGCGTGCGAAGCCTCAGAGACGGGACGTTCTGTGTGCCGACGAACGGCAGCACCAGCCGCTGGCCTTCATACGAAAAGAAGAAGAAGCTGCGATTGTGGCCGTCATAGATCCGCGGGATGAAGATCGGGCCGCTGAAGGTTCCGCCATACTGGTTTTGGCGGAGCGCCGGCTTGGGCGCCGGTTTCTTGTTGAACCAGTCGCGCGCATCGAGCGCATCGTTCCGCAAGTAGTCGAACGCAGTGCCGTGAAATGCGTTCGTCCCTGATCGGGTCACCACCGACACTTGCCCGCCGGGCTGGCGGCCCGATTCGGCCGTGTACGAGGAGGTCTGGATTCTGAATTCCTCCAGCGCATCCACCGACACCAGGTTGTTGGTGCCGCCCAGGGCGCTCAATCCAGGATATCCGCCTGCCAGCGCCAGGTTCGTGGCGCTTCCCAGGATCGGACTCGAGCCGATGTTGGCGCTCACGCCGTCCACGATGAAGTAGTTGGTACCGGCTCTCTGCCCGTTCACACTGAACTGCCCCAGGTCGGTGCTGAAGGAGGCGGCGGAAACGGTTGCGCCCGGCGTAAGTAACACAAGCGACTGGAAGCTGCGCCCGTTCAGCGGCAGGTTGCCCACGAAGTTGCGGTCCACAACCGTCCCGACGGCTGACGACTCAGTGTTGATGAGCGGCGCGCCGGCCGACACGGTAATGCTCTCCGAGGCGGCGCCGACGGGGAGAGCGAAGTTGATCGCGAGCACGTCCTGCACGTGCAGCGTGACGTCCGGCTTGAGCGCCGTCTTGAACCCCTGCTTGGATACTTCGATCTGATAGGTGCCCGGCGCAAGGTTCGTGACGCTGTAAATGCCTTCACCATTGGTCTGCGTGGTTGACCGGCTTCCCTTTTCCACGTCAGCAATGGTCACCTTTGCGCCCGCAATCACGGCCTGCGATGCGTCCACCACGCGGCCTGTAATCGTGGCGCCCGTGCTCTGCGCGGTTGCGACGGCAGAAAGAAGCAGACAAAGGAAGAGTAAGGCAGCACAACCGCGCATGCAGGGCCTCCTGTTGGGAAGGTTCACGGCTTTCCTGCATGTACGGCGGGGCCTGCCGACTCTGTACCACCGCTGTTCAAGTTCACGGGTGGTTCGGCTTCGACCTGAGGGACGCGAACAGGAGCTGCTGACCGCTTGGCTTCTGGCTGCCGCCAGGCGGTTCGACGGTTACGAAGATGGCGTCAACCTGCGCCAGCGCCTTTGGATCGTCGAATTTCAGCACCCAGCGCTTGTTCGCTTCGTTGTCGAGATAGAAGATCCCCATGTTGAGCGGGCGTTTATCGGTGAACCCGCGCCGGCCCCAGGCCTGGAATATGCTGGCATCACGCAACGCAGGTTTCTGGTCCAGATCGAACGCGTAGAAAATGAGCGACTTCCCTTTCGTATAGAAAACGCGCCCGAAGGGCTTCTCCTTGTTACCGGCGCCATCCACGTCATAAACGTCGGCAATGTAGAGATCGCGGGCGCCCATCAATTCACGCACGTCGCGGTCCTGCGCCAGGAACTGCTTCGCCTGCTGATGTGAAATCTCGCTTTCGGCAAGGCGCGCCGTAAGCTCGTCGATGTGCTTCTGGAGCGCGGCTGTTTGCGTCGCTTCCGCCGACCGCGACTCGCGCAGCGCGTCGTACCTTGCTTGCACCAGCTGAAGCGCACCCTGCGCCTCCTGGACCCTTTTGGCGAGGGCGTCGCGTGCCTCGACCGCCGCTGCGTATTGCCCCTGCAGCGTCGAGATCTGCTGGCTTGCCTGCCGTGAGGATTCCGTTTGTTGCCTCCTCAGCGTTGAAATCTCACCCGTCCTGCGCTCCAGCTCTGTCGAAAGCCGCTTCACCTCGGCGGAGCGGCTCTCGAAGTCCTGCTCGAGCACGTCCTGCTGCTGTTTAAGGCGCTCGACTTCGGCACGCAGCGCGACTGAGGGTGGCGGCAGCGGCATGACGATCTCGACTGGCGCCGCGCGATGAGCAGTCACGTACGACGCAAGCGAGATCAAACCGATCAGGATCGCCGCGGCAGCGTAACGGATCTCCTGATACCAAGGTCGCCGCTGCCACCATTTCAATCCAGCTTGCCGGGCAGTCACTGTGGAGCGCAGCGGATGCTTGTGTGCGTACTCCCCGCTCTGCAGCCGTGCAAACAGTTCCTTCTTCGCCAATTCAGGCGACCACCCCGGCTCCGGCTGGTTTTCCGGCCCGTCGGGCATCAGCAGCGCCATTCCGGTGCGGGCGATCTCGCGATAGCGGTGAAGTTCCTCGCGGCAGTTGCCGCATTGCGCGAGATGGTCTTGCAGCCTGCTCCATTCATGGTCCGACAGTGATCCGGAAGTGGCCAGAGCGCACAATTCCGAATACTCCTCGTGGCGATTCATCTCTGGACCTTGCCGCTCTGGATTATGAGTCATGGTGCTCCCCGTTGACAGGTGTCACGCTGGCCCGCAGCCGATTGAGCGCCCGGTAGTAATAATGGCGGATGTTGCCAAGTGACTCGTTGAGCCGCTCGCTGATCTCGCGCAGCGTGTAGCCCTCAAAGAAATAGAGCTCGAGGGTTGCGCGTTGCTTGTCGCTGAGTTCGTTGAACGTGCTGCGCAGGCGCGATTCGTTCTGCCGCACCGCTGCCTGGTATTCCAGATCGCATGCCGCGCGGATCACCTCGACGAAGTCGTCGAGATTCCGGTCGTCGTAAAAACGATGCAGGTTCAGGTATTCGCGCCGGTCGAAAGCGCGGTGCGATGCGATCTGGCAGACCCAGGCCCGGAAACTGCCGCGCTTCGGATCGAAGAGCTGTGCCTTCTTGAAGACGTGCAGGAAGACGTCCTGGACCAGCTCCTGGGCTTCCCCGTGGTCCCGCAGCACTCGCACGCCGATGTTGAGGACCGTTCGGCCATATCGCTCCAATAGCTTGCCGAGCGCGGCATCGTCGCCCGCCTGCACGCGCAACATGAGCGCATCGTCTTCACATCGGATCGCGTCAGTGCGGCGCTCCGCATGGGATGCCTCGCCCCATAGGCCGATAGCCGAAAAAAACCGGTCTGAAGTTGACGAACTCACGCGTGTCGACACCGGACAACTGTTCTAAGGCGCGTGAATGTAGCACAGTCAGCCCAGGCCTGCCGCAGCGCTCGACAGAAATAAATTGTCAGAAATGCCTGGTACAGATTTGCCGCAACCACCCGTATTTACTGCACAGACGTTCCCCGCGCGCTGGCCTTCGCCTGGGACCGGATCCGTTCGTACAGGCTCGCAACCTCCGCAATCGGCACCCTGATCGGGCCTTCCTGCTCCAGCTTCAGCGACGTGGCCGCCGCCGCCCAGCAGGTTGCGTCTGCGGCGCTCGCCCTCAGCCGTTTGCCGACGTACGAAGCGATGCACGTGTCGCCGCGCCCCGAGCGGCCCAGCATGCGGCGCGGAGTGAAGTCGGCCTCGAAATACGCGCCCCCGGCAAGCACGAGCAGGCCATCGCGATGCGTCAGCACAATTTCCTTCGGTCTCATTTCCGCCAGCATCGCGGCAGCGCGCCGCAGATCGTGTTCCCCGGTGAGCGCGTGCGCCTCAACGGCATCGGTTTTCAACACGTCAATTTGCGAGAGCACCGCCGGCGGCGGCACGTTCCTGAGGCGAAGCTGGTCGCGGTCGCCGGGCGCGACCTGGCGAGAACCAAGCAGTTTGCTTCGCAACTTGACGTCGAGCACGCCTTCACCAGCCTCGAAGCCTTGCTCGATTGCAAGGGCGTGGAGGCAATCATTGTCGCCACGCCCACTGAACTTCATGCCCCCGCGGTCATCCGCTGCGCCGCCGCCGGCAAGCACGTTTTTTGCGAGAAGCCGCTCGCGCTCACGCTGGAAGAATCAGACAAGGCCATCGCGGCCGTGAAGCGCTCGGGCATCGTGCTGCACATCGCGCTCAATCGCCGCTTCGATCCGCCCTACGTCGAGGCGCGCCGCCGCATCCTCGCCGGCGACATCGGCACGCCCGCCGTGTTCCGCTCCATTTCCCGCGACCGCGAGCTGGCGCCCATCGAGTACTACAACACCGGCTCAGGGCCGCTCTTCGTCGACATGGGCATCCACGATTTCGACGTCGCCCGCTGGCTCACCATGGACGAAGTCGCCGAGGTCCACGCCTTCGGCGGAAATGTCGTCGCTCCCGAGCTGGCGAAATTCGGCGACACCGATGCCGGCCTCGCCAACCTCCGCTTCGAGAAAGGCGCCATCGGCAATATCGAGCTGTTCCGCCAGGCCAGGTACGGATACGACATCTACACCGAAGTTGTCGGCACCGACGGTGCGCTGCGCATCGGCGAGCTGCGCCACACCGCCGTCACCATCCTGAAGCAGGATGGCATTTCGCACGACGCTGTCGATGGTTTTCCAAATCGCTACCGCCAGGCCTTCCTCGACGAACTGGCTGCCTTTGTCCGGACGGTGCGCGAAGGGTCGGCATCCCTGGTGACCGGCGAAGACTCGCGCCGCGCGCTGGCCATCGCGCTCGCCGCCGACAAATCTCGCCGCGAGCACCGGGCCGCGCTGCTTTCGGAAACATCCGGCGCCAGCGCCGCACGTGGCAAGGCTTAGCGATTCCCGGCTGGCGCCTCGCTCTTCCGCCCTGTTTTGGCGGAGGGCGGGACTTGTGCCCATGTCTGCCTTTGTTTGGCATGATGGCGGCTTCCCTCCCTCGCTCGACATCTTGCACCCGCTTTATTTATCCTCCGCGCCATGACACCACTTGATCGCCGCGAATTCATCGCCACCGCTGCTGCCGCCGCCGCCGGCATGGCCCTCGGATCCGAAAACGCGCAAGCGCAGCAACCCGCCGCCGACCTGGCGCCCGTCGTCGCCGAAATCAGCAAGCGCCACGACGAAGCCGTGCAGCGCCTGCAGCACTGGATTCGGCAGCCCTCCATCGCCGCCGAGAACCGCGGCATGGAAGAGGGATGCGCGCTCACCATGCAGATGTTCCGCGACGCCGGCTTCCAGCAGGTCACGCGCATGCCTACCGACGGCCAGCCCGGCATCTTCGCCACGCTCGATGCCGGCGCGCCCAAAACGCTCGGCCTCTACTACATGTACGACGTCAAGCAGGTGGACCCGAGCGAGTGGTCGTCGCCGCCGTTCGAAGCGCGAATCGTCGACAGGCCCGGCCTGGGCAAGGTTCTTGTCGGGCGCGGCGCCGTCAACCAGAAGGGCCCCGAAGCCACGTTCCTCGCCGCCCTCCACGCCATCCGCGGCGCCGGACGCAAACTCCCCGTGAACCTGGTCATGGTCGCCGAAGGCGAGGAAGAAATCGGCTCGCCGCATTTCCCGCAGGTCGTCCGCAAACCCGAAGTGCTCGCCGCGCTGCGCAAGTGCGAAGGCATCTTCATGCCGCAGGCGTCGCAAGGACTCGACGGCAGCGTCACCATGACGCTCGGCGCCAAAGGCGTCGTCGAACTGGAGCTGGTCTCCAGCGGCGAGCGCTGGGGACGCGGCCCCAAGCTCGACATCCACAGCAGCAACAAGGCACGCGTCGATTCGCCGGCCTGGCACCTGGTGCAGGCGCTGGCCACGCTCGTCTCGCCCGATGGCAACGACCCGGCGGTTGAAGGCTTCGCGGCTGCCGCGCGCCCGCTCTCACCCGCCGAGAAAAACATGATCGCCGAGGCCGCGCGCCGCCTCGACGAGAACAGCGTGAAGAAGCAGCTCGGAGTGCAGCACTGGATTCACGACGTCAGCTTCGTCGAGTCACTGGAAATGCTGATGTCGCGCCCGACCATCAACATCGAAGGCCTGGTCGGCGGCTACACCGGCCCGGGCGGCAAAACCATTCTTCCGCACCGCGCCGTCGCCAAAATCGACATGCGCCTCGTGCCCGACATGACCGCCGACGCCGCCCTCGCCGCCCTCAAGGCACACCTCGCGAAGAAGGGCTACGGCGATATCGAGGTCAACATGACCGGCGGCTACGATCCGAACAGCACCGCGCTTGATTCGAAGATGATTCAGACTGAGCGCGCCGTGTATCGCAAGCTGGGCGTGGATCCCATCGTGCTGCCGCGCAACGCCGGATCATGGCCGGGATACATCTTCACCGGCGACCCGCTGCGCATGGCCGCAGGCCACTTCGGCATGGGACACGGCAGCGGCGCCCATGCGCCCGACGAGTACTACGTCATCGAGTCGGCCAATCCGAAGATTCAGGGAATGGACGGCGCCGTCCGCTCGCACGTGGAATTTCTCTACGAACTGGCGCGGAGTTAAGACAGGCCTTTCACACGAAGGACACAAGGTGCACACAAAGGGCTTCAGATAACGCTCCCTTGTGTGCAGCTTGTGTCCTTCGTGTGAAACGAGGTTGTTATTGTTTCAACTTCTGCCGCTCACAAGCCGCCACGATCTTCGTTGGGTCCACGGCCTCGCGATCCACCGATTCCTCGATGACCCGACCGTCCTTGCCGATCAGGAACGTCGCGCGGCGCGCCGACTTCATCTTGACGCCTTTGACGTCGCGTTCTTCCAATAGGCCGTACTCGTCGATCGTCTTGCCCGACATGTCGCTGAGCAGCGGGAAGCTGACGCCGTTCTGCAGGCCGAAGTTGTAGTTGGCGAATGGGCTGTCAATGCTTACACCCAGCACCTGGGTGTCGGCGGCCTCCAGCTTCTGAATGTTCTGCTGGAAGGCCCTCATCTCGGCCGTTCAACCGCCGGTGAAGGCGAAGACGTAGAACGCCAGCGCGACGTTCTTCTTGCCCTTGAAGTCGTGCAGCGAAACCGGCTTCACGCCCTGCCCGTCGAATGCGATGAGGGTAAAGTCGGGCGCCACGTCGCCGACCTTGATCTTGGGAGGAGGCGGCGGCGCTTTGGCGGCGTCCTTCTTCTCCTGTGCTGTGACCAGCGGAAGCAGTGACCCCGCCAGGAGCCACACTGCCGCCTTGCAGGCGAATCTACGCATTTGAGACCTCTGTGAGTTGCAACACAAGCTTACCAACCGGGTTGCGCGCAGCCAAGCTGAAAGATAAAGTGTCCGCCGGCCCTCCCGCCGGATTCGCAGCCCATGCCCAGGTCAAAACCAACCGCAAGCTCCGGCACCGCCGACTACCCTGCCGGCCGTGGTGGCGAAAAGTACCAGCGGATTCTTGACGCCGCCATCGCCGTCATCGCCGAAAACGGTTTCTTTCAGTCGCGCGTCTCTGAGATCGCCGAACGCGCCGGCGTCGCCGACGGCACCATCTACCTTTACTTCCGCAACAAGGAACAGGTCCTCATGGCGGCCATTGACGCCGCCTTCGGCGCCTTCCTGGAGCGCGCCCGCCGGGAACTCGAGCCTGCCAGCCCGCCGTCTGAAAAGCTGCGCCGCCTGGCCCGCCTGCACCTCGGCGCCCTCGGCTCGAACCGCGCCATGGCCATCGTCTTCCAGACCGAGCTGCGGCACAGCGCCAAGTTTCTGGCACAATTCTCCCAGCACAGCCTGGTGACCTACTTCGATATGATCCGCCAGGTCGTCCGTGAAGGACAGCAGCAGGGCGTCTTCCGCCGCGAGATCTCCGACAAGATCGCGGCCAACTGCTTCTTCGGCGCGCTCGACGAAATGGTCACCTCGTGGATGCTGAGCGATCGCGACTATCCCCTGGTCGGCGCCGCCGATGCGGTGGTCGACGTCATCGTGGCGGGACTGGAGACTCGGCCGGCAAATGGACCCTCGCAGCGTTAAGACGATCAACGACCTCTTCGCGCTGATCGTTGAGCGCAATCACCCCCGCGCCGTCCTCAACAATCCCGGCCTGCTCCAGCCAAGCTGGACGCCGCTCTCCTCCGCCGACATCTACTCCGACGTGCTCAGTGTCGCGCGAACATTGCAAAGCTGGGGCATCAACCGAGGCGAGCGGGTCTCCATCCTCGGCGAAAACCGCTACGAGTGGGCGGTCGCCGACTTCGCCTGCCTGGCGCTCGGCATCGTTGACGTGCCCATCTACCCCACGCTGACCGCCGACCAGACCGCCTTCATCCTCAACGACGCCGGCGTGCGCGCCATCTTCGTTTCCACAGCCGAGCAGTTGCAGAAGATTCTCTCTATCCGCGCTCAGACCGGACTGGAGAAAATCATCCTCATGGATCGCCCGTCGGCCGCGCTGCCCGCAGGCATCATCGCCATGCACGACCTGATTGGCCGCGGCCCGGTCGCCCGTGACGCGCAATTCGATGCAGCCACCCGCGCTGTCGCACCCGAAGACCTCGCCACCATCATCTACACCTCCGGCACCACGGGGACGCCCAAGGGCGTGATGCTCACGCACGGAAATCTGGCGTCGAATCTGGTGCACTCGCTCGAAGTGTTCGGCATTGACCAGCGCGACCTGGCGCTCTCATTCCTGCCGCTCTCGCACATCACGGCGCGCCACACCGATTACGCCATGTACCAGTACGGCGTCACCGTCGCCTACTGCACCGACATTCATCGGATCGCCGAGGTGATGCTCCAGCTGCGCCCCACGTTCTTCGTCTCCGTGCCGCGCCTCTACGAGAAAGTGCGCATCGAGGTTGAGCGCAAGACCTCCTCGGGCCTCAAGCGCAAGTTCTATGAGTGGGCATTGGGCGTCGGCCGGAAGCACGCCGCGGAAGTTATGAGCGGGCGTCGCCCAACTTCGCTTTCCTGGAAGCTCGCCCATGCCCTCGTCTTCTCCAAGATCGAGGCCGGTTTCGGCGGCCGCGGACGCATCTTTATTTCCGGCGGCGCTCCGCTCGGCCGCGAACTCGCCGAGTGGTATGCCTTCGTCGGCATTCGGGTCTGCGAGGGTTACGGCCTGACGGAAACCTCTCCCGTCGTCGCGCTCAACAACCCCAGGGCCTATAAGCTGGGCACCGTGGGCAAGCCACTGCCGAACGTGGAGTGTCGCATCGCCGAGGACGGCGAACTGCTCGTCCGCGGCCCCAGCGTCTTTCACGGATACTGGAAAAAGCCCGAGGAAACCCGCGCCGCCTTCGAAGACGGCTGGTTCCACACCGGCGACATGGGCTCCATCGACGCCGACGGCTTCCTCAGCATCACCGACCGCAAGAAAGACCTCATCAAGACGTCCGGCGGAAAGTTCGTCGCGCCGCAGCCCCTCGAGAACACCCTCAAGCTCAATCCCATGGTGGCGTATGCCGCCGTCATCGGCGACAAGCGCAGGTTCTGCTCGGTCATCATCGCCCCGAATTTTCCAGCGCTGGAAGAATGGGCCCACGCACAGGGCATCACGTTCTCCTCGCGCGAAGAGCTGGTGCAGGACGCAAAGACGCGCGCCTTCTACGAAAATCTGGTCGACGCCCTCAACCTGAACCTGGCGCAGTACGAAAAGCTCAAACGCGTGCTGCTCGTCCCCGACGAGTTCAGCATCGCCACCGGCGAGCTCACGCCCACGCTGAAACTCAAGCGCCGCGTGCTCGAAGACCGCTACCGCACGCTCATCGACGAGATGTACGCCACTGCCGTCGCGCCTGCTGCGGTGCCCTCGATATAGAATCGAGTAATGGACACCCTCGTCATCGCCGGCCGCGAGTTCCGTTCCCGTCTCATCGTGGGCACCGGGAAGTACCGCTCCGGGCAGGAGACCGCGCGCGCCATTGAGGCCTCCGGCGCCGAGATGATCACCGTCGCCGTGCGCCGCGTGAACCTCGACCGCTCCAAGGAATCGCTGCTCGACTTCATCGATCCGGAAAAATATTTTCTTCTTCCCAACACCGCCGGCTGCTACACCGCCGACGACGCCGTTCGCACCGCGCGCCTCGGCCGCGAGGTCGGCCTCTCCGACTGGGTGAAGATCGAAGTCATCGGCGACGAGCGCACGCTCTACCCCGACGTGCAGGCCACGATTGAGGCGACACGCGTCCTCGTGAAAGACGGCTTCACCGTTCTGCCCTATACATCCGACGACATCGTCGTCGCCAAGCGCCTGCTCGATGCCGGCGCCTCGGCCATCATGCCGCTCGGCGCACCCATCGGCAGCGGCATGGGCATTCAGAACGAAGCCAATCTGCGGATCCTGCGCGAGATGATTACCACCGTGCCGCTCATCGTCGATGCCGGCGTGGGCACTGCCTCCGACGCAGCCATCGCCATGGAACTCGGCGCCGACGCCGTCCTCATGAACTCCGGTATCGCCCACGCGCAAGATCCCGTGCTGATGGCCGAAGCCATGAAGCACGCCGTCATCGCCGGCCGCGCGTCGCATCTCGCCGGCCGCATGCAGAAAAAGCTCTACGCGACAGCCAGCTCGCCGCTCGAAGGCGTCGTGAAGTAACGCCCGTTCGCGTGGTCCTGAACGAAAACGAACATCTCCTCGAGTCATCCTGGCGACGCGAAAACAGCCGCGCGCAGCCGGCTGGTTTCGCGGAGTCGGAGGACCCCGCAACCGCCGGAACTACCGGACTGTCTCATGGTCTTTCGGACACGCTCGATTTTCTTTGCTCCCCCCATTGTTCGCGGCGCGTTCTGCGCACCGCTCACGCGGGCACCTTTTTGGCAAAGCGAAATGCAAAAAGGCAAAAGGAGAGTCAGCGCAACTCGACCCCTTTTGCCTTTTCACTTTTTACTGTTGCCTTTGGGTTGTTACTTCCCCGCTTCCACCATGCTCACGCTCTCGATGTGCAGCGACTTGTCGCCGGCGTGGCCCTTCACGTTGACGTGGTGGCCTTCATGGCCCTTCACGGCATCCTGGTTGTCAATCGCCCACACCGAATGGTCCTTGTCGTTCACGAACACGGCCTTCTCGCCGCCATCGATGCACTTCTTCGAGCAGGCTTCCTTGCCGGGAGCCGCGCCGTTGGCGCCGCACTTCGCGTCCGTAATGTAGCCGGTGTACGAAGCGGCCTTCATGCCCTTATCGCCGGCAAACGCGAACGCCGATGCGATCAGACACACAGCAAATAGAATCACGACCAGTTTCTTCATTGCGCTACTTTCTCCTGATGTCGCGGCTGGGCCGCGGCGTTCAGCGGCACTCGCCGCAGGGTTCAACCTTAGTACTCGCCCCGCCGGATTGCAAGCACCGCGTCGTTGAATCTGTTCCACGCCCGGGAACAAGGGCCCGGACAGACAACCTGGGTACGCAATGCCGCTCAAACTGGATTTGTGGGATTTCGCGTTAACGCTTCTGCGCGGTCGCCGGCTGCTGCGGAGGCTGTGCCGGCGCCGGCATCACGTACACCACTTCGCCGGGGCGGGTATAGCGCAACTGCTCTCGTGCTTCTTTTTCAATGGTTTTGGGATCGGTCTTTAAAGCTTTGATTTGCCCTGCCAGCCTCTCGTTCTCGGTTTGCAGCTCCCGGATTTCCTTGTCGAGCGACCGGAACTCGGCCCGCTTGTGCTGGTACACCACCATGCCGTTCGCCCCGAAGATGACGTGCGACGCCAGCATCACCGCCAGCAGCGCGATACCGCCCGCAGCCAGCCGCCGCCGCGAGATGTACAGCCAGTTCATCGCGACGTGCAACTTTTCGAGCACCTGCTCCATGCGCTTCCTTCGTGTTCCTTTGTGTCCTTGGTGTTTAAGTTCTTGCTTTCAGTTCATGACCCAAGCCCGTGCCGCGGCGCTGAGCTTCTCCAGGTCGTCGGTGCTGCGCGCCTCTGAGTAGACCCGCACCACCGGTTCTGTCCCCGACAGCCGGTAGCACACCCACGATCCGTCTTCGAACACCAGCTTCAGCCCGTCGGTGCGCACCACTTGCGCTACTTTGCGCCCGCCCAGCTCGCGCGGATCGCTCTGCAACTTGCTAGTGAACTTCCGTTGCACCTCGGGGGTCAAGCGGAAGTTCTCGCGAAGCGGGTAAAAGGAACCAACTTTGGCAAATATCGCGCGCAATTGCTCCATCAGCGGCTTGCCCGTCACCGCTCGCATTTCGCAGCACAGCAGCCCCGCCAACACGCCATCCTTTTCCGGGACGTGATGCCGGATCGACAGCCCGGCGCTCTCCTCCCCGCCAATTACGATGCGGTCTTGTTTGATCAGCTCCCCGATGTACTTGAAGCCCACCGGCGTCTCGTGCAGCTCCACCTTGTTATGTGCCGCCAGCGCATTGATCAGGTTCGTCGTCGCCACCGACTTCCCCACGCCGTTGCGCCATCCGCGCGACGTGACCAGGTAGTCGAACAGCAGCGCGATCACGTAGTTCGGCTGCACGAAAGTTCCGTCCGCGTCCACGATGCCGAAGCGGTCCGCATCGCCGTCGGTCGCGATCCCTATCGCCGCGCCCGTCGCTCGCATGCGCGCGCGGCATTCTTCCAGCAGCTCGTCGTCCGGCTCGGGCGCGTGCCCGCCGAAGAGCACGTCGCGGGTATCGTGCACCGTCTCAACCTGCACTCCCGCCGCGCGCAGCACCTCGTCGGTGTAGCCCCGCGCCGCTCCCCACATCGGATCGAACACCACACGCACCCCGGCGCGCTGCACCGCTCTCAGGTCCACGATCTCGGCCAGCCGCGCCAGGTAGTCGGTCTTCACATCAAGCGCCTGCGACTTCGTCGTCGCGGCGCCCAGCGTTGCATCGCCATCCTTGACCGCGGCGATCTCGGCCTCAATCTTCTTGGTGACTTCGGGCAGCGCCGGTGCTCCGTCTGGCGTGGAGAACTTGATCCCGTTGTACTCCGGCGGATTATGCGAGGCGGTGAAGTTGATCGCGCCGTCGGTCTTATGCCGGATCACCGCGTACGAAATCGCCGGCGTCGGCGCGGCGTCAGCCACCACCAGCGGCGAGATACCGTACCCCGCCAGCACTCCCGCCGCCATGTCCACGAAGGTCTCGCCGTGGAACCGCGGGTCCCGGCCCACGATCACGCGCGCTCCCTGCGGCTTCTGCTGGACCACGTAGCGCGCAATACCGTGCACCGCCCGCCGCACGTTGGCGAAGGTGAACTCGTCGGCCAGAATCGCCCGCCACCCCGACGTCCCAAATCTGATCACGTCGCCGTCGCCCCCCCGCCCCTCACCCATTGCGTTCACACTCCGTGGGTGTAGGATGCTGCGTCCAAACTAACCATCATGACAGAAAAACGGATTGTACTGACCACCATCGGTTCCAAAGAAGCCGCTCAGAAAATGGCGCAGGCGCTGGTCACCCGCCACCTCGCCGCGTGCGTCAACATCGTCGGCCCGGTCGAATCGGTCTACTGGTGGAAGGGGAAGGTCGAATCCGCCGGCGAGTACGTCCTGCTCATCAAGACAATGGCCGACTCGCTCGACAACCTCTACAAAGCCGTGCGCGAGCTACACACGTACGAGCTGGCGGAATTTGCGGTGCTAACCGTGGAATCGGGCAGCCGCGAGTACCTGCAGTGGATCGAAGGTTGCGTCCGCTGAACGGGAACAACGCTCGACGTTGTAGCGACGCCCGCGCCCTCGCCCGCGAGCACTCCAAACCGGACCCTGTGGACGCGGGCAATCCCGCCCGCGAGCAACCGGTACAGGGCCGCGGGCGAACACTACTCCAAACTCGAAACTGGAAACTCGAAACTAGCTTTTTTTCGCTGCCCGCATATTCAGCCGCCAGTAATCCAGCGTGAAAGGCGGCGAATCCTTCGTTGCCAAATCCGCCAGCCGGTCCAGGAACTCCTCGCGCAGCGCCTCATCGGGCACATACAGCAGGTGATGCCGCATCGTCACCGCCGCCAGGAACTTCTTGTATGTTTCCCGGTCGGGCAGCGTTGTGGGCGCCTCCACCAGGTCCGTCTTGATCTGCACAAATCCCGCGCGCTCAAGCCGCTCCGCCGTTTTTTCCGCGCTCGCGTATTCCCAGGGCTCGCTCCAGTTGGCAAACAGACCCGCGAAGCTGGGCGTCCGCATGATGCGCCGCCCGCGCTGGCGCAGCCGCTTCAGGTTCAGCCCGCCGCCGCACTGCGCCACCAGCCACCCGCCCGGACGCAGTGCCGCAAACAGACCGCGAAACAACTTGTCGTGATCGCCAATCCAGTGGAAGACGGCGGTGCTGAAGATTCCTTCCACCGCCTCGTTCAAATCGAGCGCAAGCAGATCGCGCTCGAAAACGTGGACGCGCTCGCCGAAGCGCGGCTCCAGCAACGCCCGCGCCTGCTCCACCATATTGCGCGAAAGGTCCACCGCCAGCACGCGCCCGCGAGGCAGCCGCTCCAGCAACTCCGCGGTCACTCGTCCGGCGCCGCAGCCCGCGTCGAGCACGGTCTCGTCGCCGCGCAGGTGTAGAGTATCGAGCACCTGCACGCCCCAGCGAAACTGCGGATCGCTCAGCTGCCGGTACGCGTTCGCGTCCCACTCGCTTGGTTTGGGAGTCGTGCTCATGGACTTTCGAAAGGATGGAAAACTAGGGCCGCTTCACACGGCAACTTCGAAGCCCTTTTTGTGTGACTTCGTGTCCTTCGTGTGAAATGGTTCTTCTAAATCGCCGCCAGCGCCTGGTCCAGATCGGCAATGATATCTTCGGCGTCCTCGATCCCCACCGAAATCCGCACCATGCCGTCGGTAATCCCGATCGCGCGCCGTCCCTTTTCGCCGATCGCGGCGTGCGTCATCGTCGCCGGATGCGAAATCAGGGTCTCCACGCCGCCCAGCGACTCGCCCAGCGAGCACACACGCACTTTTCGCAGCATGCGCTGCGCGTTCTTCAGCGAGCCCGTCTCGAACGTGATCATCGAGCCGAAGCCCGTCATCTGCCGCTTCGCCAGCTCGTGTTGCGGATGCTTCGGCAGCCCGGGGTAGAACACTGCCTTCACTTTCCGGTGCGTGTTCAGGAACTCAGCCACGGCGCGCCCGTTCTCATCGTGCTGCGCCATGCGGACGGCCAGGGTCTTCACGCCGCGCAGCACCAGCCAGCACTCGAACGGCGAAAGAATCGCGCCGACTGATTTCTGAATGAACGCGAACTGCTCCGCCTGGTCCTTGCGCGTGCAGACCACGACACCACCCAGCCCGTCGCTGTGTCCGTTCAGGAACTTCGTGGTCGAGTGGATCACCATGTCGGCGCCCAGCGCGATCGGCTGCTGGAAATACGGCGACATGAACGTGTTGTCCACCACCAGCTCCACGCCACGCCGCCGGCAGATACGCGCGATCGCCGCAATGTCGCTGATCGCCATCAGCGGGTTGGTCGGCGTTTCCACGTAACAGATCTTGGTGTTGCGTCTGATGGCGCGCTCCACGTTGCGCGCGTCGGCCGTGTCCACGTAGCTGAACTCCAGCCCGTAGTTCGCAAGGATCTGGTTGAACAGCCGCGGCACGCCGCCGTAAACGTTGTGCGAACAGATCAGGTGGTCGCCCGCCTTCATCAGCGTGCACATCGCGCTGATCGCCGCCATGCCGGAAGCGAACACCGGCGCCGCGATCCCGCCCTCCAGCGCCGCCAGGTTCTGCTCCAGCCGGGTGCGCGTCGGGTTCGACACGCGCGAGTACTCGTAGCCTTTGTTCTTGCCGATTGCTTCCTGAACGTAGGTTGACGTGGGATAAATCGGCACCACCACCGCACCGGTCGCCGGTTCCGGCTCCTGGCCGTGATGAATCGCTGTCGTCGCGAATCCGGGTTTTGGTTGCTTGCTCACTTGCCGTCGAAAATTCCTTTCGACATGTATCGCTCCGCCGCGTCCGGAATCACCGTGACCACGCGTTTGCCCGCCCCCAGCCGTTTTGCCACCTGCACCGCCGCGTACGCATTCGCGCCCGCGCTCGATCCGGAGAGAATGCCCTCTTTGCGGGCCAGCTCCAGCACCATCGCGAAGGCTTCCGGATCGTTCACTTTGATGATCTCGTCTGTCAGCTCGCCGTTATATGTTTTCGGGATGAAGCTGACGCCGATGCCCTCCACGCGGTGCGGTCCCTGCGGCCCGCCGCCCAGAATCGATCCCTGCGTCTCCACGGCAACACACAAGCACCCCGGCAGCCGCTCCTTCATATAGCGCGACACGCCGGTAAACGTCCCGCCCGTCCCGACGCCAATCACCACGGCGTCAACGCGCCCGTTCATCTGCTCGAAGATCTCTGCGGCTGTGGTTTCGTAGTGGTATTCAGGATTGGATTGGTTCTCAAACTGCGACGCCATGAAGGAATTCGGCGTCGAAGCGGCCAGCCCTTTGGCGCGTCGGATCGCGCCCTGCATGCCCTCGGCCTCCGGAGTGCGCAGCACCTCGGCGCCGAGGGCACGCATGACCATGGCTTTTTCTTCCGAGAAGCCTTCCGGCACGAACACCACCACGCGATAGCCCTTGTTCACGCCGATCAGCGCCAGGCCGATGCCGGTGTTCCCTGCGGTCGCTTCAATGATCGTCCCGCCCGGCGCCAGCGTCCCATCGCGCTCCGCCCGCCGGATCATCCCGATCGCCGCGCGGTCCTTCACGCTGCCGCCCGGATTCATGTACTCCAGCTTGGCGAAGATGTCGGCGCCGCCCTCCGGCGACAGCCGCCGCAGGTGCAGCATGGGCGTCGTGCCGACCAACTCGGTGATGCTCTCCGCAACCCGCGGCGCAGTGGCTTCGCTGGTTTTCATCAGGCGAAATCACAGGTTAACGGCACGTGTGAGCACGCGTCAAACATCTCATCTAAGTTCCGAACAGAGTCGTCTCGAACCCAAACACCAAAACCGAGTCATCCTGAGCGGAGCCCCCGCGATTGAGCGCAAGCGGAGTCGAAGGACCCCAACACAGCGCGGACTACACTGGAGACCACGGTGACCCGCCGGATTCGATTCGCCCGGTGACGACACAGCTGGGTGTCCCGCTCAAGCCTTCTTTTGGCTTGAGTGGGTTAACTTCCTCCTTGCAACCCATCCCCAACCCACCCGACACTTGCCCCATGTCCGCCGCGCCGCGGCCAGCGCCCGAGCTCGCTCCGCCTCCGCCGATGTGGAAGCGCGTCGGCTACGCCGTCACCATGCTCGCGGCGTACAGCTATGTACTCGGACACGCCGTCTGGCTCCGCGCCCGCGACCTGGGCGGACGCAGCCTCTGGTTCGACGAATCCGTCAGCGCCGCGATGGCGCGGCTCTCCTGGCACGACTTCATCCAGGCCCTTTGGAACCGCGAAGCCAACATGGCGCTCTACTACCTGCTGTTTCGCCCCTGGACCCAGCTCTTCGGCGACAGCGAGGTCACCCTGCGCCTTTTCTCGGTCGTCGCCGGCCTCGCCACAATCCTCGTACTGTTTTGGCTGGGCCGCCGCCTGTTCGGCACTGCCGCTGGCGTCTGCGCCGCGATCCTGCTTACCGTAAGCCAATTCCACGTCTACTACTCGCGCGAATCCCGCGGATACGCACTTGCCGCGCTGCTAGTAACACTTGCAACCCTGCAATTCGTGCGCGCCGTGCAGCAATCCAGCGGACACAGGCTGCGCGAGTGGCTGCTCTACGCCGCGCTCTCCGTCGCTGCGATCTACACACACGTTTTCGCCGCGCTGGTCATCGTCGCCCACTTCGCATCCTTGTCTTGGCTTTCCGGTGCTCGCAGACGAATGCGCGAATTCGCCCGCACCGCCTTTTGGATCATTCTCGGATGCATCCCGCTCGCGCTGGCCGTACAGCACATCGGCAACGCGCCGGTTCGCTGGATCGCACCCACATCCTGGAGCGCCGTGCGCGAATTCCTCTTCCTGCTCTCAGGCAACGGCGGCTGGTTGCTCCTCGCTGAGACAGTCGGCGTCGCCGTCATCGGCGGCGTGACCGGCATCCAGTTGCGGCAGGCATTCGGTGAAGAAGGCGCGCCGCGCTGGCATTACATGCTGCTGATGAACTCGGTGGTTGTGCCGCTGGCGATCGCGCTGCTGGCATCCATCTTTCAGCCCGTGTTTCTGCCGCGCTACCTGCTGATCTGCTTGCCGGCGTTCGTCCTGCTCATCGGCACAGGCATCTCGCGATTCGAGGTGCCGCAAGCCTTCCTCTTCGCGCTCGCCCTGCAATGGAGTCTTGCCACGCCGCTCGCCCCCACTCGCGTCGAAGAGCGTCAGGACTGGCGCAGCGCCGCCGCTTTCGTCGTCCGGCACGCGCAGCCCGGCGACGCCGCCGTCTTCTATCCCACGCCCGGACGCGCCGGCTTCGAGTACTACCGCGCCCGCATGCGCGGGAACGACGCGCTCCCGCGCGTCGTCTTCCCGGCCCACGGCGATCAACTCAGCTATCGCGATCTGCTCGTCACACCGCTCGCCGAAGAATTCGCGCAAGCCCCGCGCGACTACCGCCGCCTATGGATCATCCTGGCCGACCTGCCGTCCGGACCCGACCTCGGCGGCCGCGCAGTCGAAACGTGGTTCAGCCGCGGCTGCCAAGCCGGCGACACGCGCGCCTTCCCCGGAATTCACGTCGTACTGAAAAACTGTTCCATGTCGACAACCGCGGGAAAGGAAAAAGGCAAGAGCTAAAAAGGCAAAAGAAAAACCGGGGCCAGCGTCAGCTCCGGAGTTCCTTTTGCCTTCTTGCTCTTTCCTTTTGCCTTCGTCTTATTGGTTCGACGCTCTCTCCTGGCCCGCAAAGTAGCCGTTGATGGTGCGCACCTGCAGGCTCTTGTACCCGGGCGCGCGCGCCGCCACTTTGATCGTCCGGTAGCCATATCCCGCGTTCGGGTCCTTCTTGAACCCGATCGTGTACTGATTGCGGATGTCGCGCGCCACCGCCTGGCTGATCGCCTCCACCTCGCTCGCGTCTTTCGGGAAGAACGCGATTCCGCCGGTCTGCTCGGAAAGCGCCTGCAGCGCCCGCCGTGCGCGCTTGTTGTGTTCGCTCAGGATCCCGATCGCGTAAACCGTCGGCCCGCCTTCGTCGGACAGCCGCCGCACCGCCTGCTCCAGCGACTCGCGGCTCACGTTGTCTTCGCCGTCGGTCACCACCAGCAGCACGCGCTTGTCCAGCTGCGCGCTTTTCTTCAAGTGGTCAGCCGACGCGATCACCGCATCGTACAGCGCCGTCCCTCCGCGCGATTCGATGTGCTCCAGCGCTTCCTTCAGCTTGGCGACATCGCTGGTGTAGTCCTGGTCGAGCCAGTATTCGTCGTTGAAGTTCACCACGAACACCTGGTCCTGCGGGTTCGACGCCCGCACCAGGTTCAGCGACGCCGAGTTCACCGCCGGCCGCTTGTCGCGCATCGAGCCGGAATTGTCGATGATGATCCCCAGCGCCACCGGAATGTCTTCATGCCGGAACGACGTGATCTGCGCCGGCTTGCCGTCTTCGAATACCTGGAAGGCACTGCGGTTCAGGTTCGTCACCAGGCGCCCGCGCTCGTCCACCACGGTCGCATGCAGGATGACCTCTTCCACCTGCTTCTTGAAGACGAAAACGCCTGCCTGGTTCTGTGTCGGCTCCTCGCCCTGCTGCTGACCTTGCTGAGCGCCGGGCTGGGCCGGTTGCGTGCCCTGGTCAGGAGCCTGCTGCGTTTGCGCCGGTGGATATTGCGGACTTGCCTGAGCCGCGCCCGAGGGTGGAGGGCCGGCCTGCGCGTGGGCCCAAATTGCCATGCCCAGCAGCCACAGGAAGGGGAAACGACTAATCCGTGGGTGCATAGTATCCCGTTTTCGCGTACACATGCAGCGGCGGCAGGCCCTTAGGCGGATTGAGCTTCACCTTGATTTTCCGCCACTTGCCGTCGCGCGCTGCATTGGTTGGACGGTATCCGAGCACATATTGGTTGCGCAGCTCGATACCTATCTTTGTCGCCACGTCGGCCAGTTCGTTGGCGTTGTCGATGGTGAAGGTGCGCCCGCCGGTCACGTCGCTGATTTCTCCCAACAGAAATGGGCCGGAACGCTCCTCGGGAGTACGTGGATCGCGATCGAAGATGCCGATCGCATAAATCTGCACGTCGGCTTCCTTGACCATGTTCTTGATTTCACCTTCCGTGTAGCGGCTGCGATTGTCGCCGCCGTCGGAGATGATCAGCAGCGCCTTCTTCTGGTGCTGCGCGTCTTTCATTTTCGCCACGCCCATGTAGATGGCGTCCAGCAGCGCCGTCCGCCCCTTGGGCAGCGTGTACACCAGCTTGCCCTGTATGTCCTCGATGGACTTGGTGAAGTCCGCCAGCAGGTCCGGCTTATCGGAGAACGTGATCATGAAGAACTCGTCCTGCGGATTCGCCGTCTTGAAGAACTCCACCACCGCCTCGCGGGCCTTCTGCATCTTGTCGCTCATGCTCCCGCTGACGTCGAAAATCACCCCCAGCGAGATGGGTGCGTCCTCACTGGAGAAGTGGCGGATCTCCTGCGTGCGGTCGCCCTCCATCACCGTGAAATTGTCCTTTTCCAGCCCCGTCACCAGCCGGTTCATCGGATCGGTAATCGTCACGCTCACCAGCACCAGGTCCACATCTTTAATGATCGGCTTGGTGTGCGTCTTGAGCGATGGATCGATGTCCCCGCCGGGCTGCGGCTGCGGCGGCGCCACCGCCGCCGGTTTCGGCTGCCGCGGCTGGACGTGAACGTTCGAATCGGCGCCCTCCTGCGCGCAGGCAAATGTCGCCACGCATAAGAACGCGACGGCCATCAGGACTTGCCCGAACCGGGGAACGCTCACACCTGTGCTGGAGACTGCCGGGGAAAGACAGCGGGGGCGAGACGACCCGCGCCCGTCACCAACCATGCGGGCCATAAATGCCTTCGTGGATCAAGATGTTATCACCCCGGTCAGCCGGAGGGAAGCGCGTCGCAACCCGGGTCCCTGACGATCTTGCACGGGGCGCGTGCATCGTAGGATGTCAAACTTCCACCCCGTGGTTTCCCGCGTCGCTACGCCGCCATCCAGCCTGCCATTCCTCTCACTTGGACTCGCCGCGCTGGCAAATGTTACAGCCGGGCGCCCACGGTTCATTCAACCGCGCGACGCCCGTTTTATTCCCGCCTCGCGCCTCGTCCCGGCTTCGCTCCAGGTCCTTGGCCAGTTGCTAGAATGTTTTCACTTCACCATGGCCAGCATTTTTCCCTTTCGCGCGCTGCGCTACGATCCTGAGCGCGTGCGCCTTGGCGACGTCCTCACCCAGCCCTACGACAAGATCACGCCGGCCATGCAGGAGCGTTATTACCAGGCCAGCCCCTACAACCTGGTGCGCATTGAGCTTGGCCGCGCCCTCGATTCCGATAACGATCACGAGAACGTCTACACCCGCGCCGCTGCCAGTCTGGCTCAATTTCGCGGCGACGGCGTGCTTGCCCAGGACCCTCGGCCGGCCATGTACGCCTGCTCGCAGACCTTCGTGGTGCCCACCGGCCCCAACGCCGGGCACAAGCAGGAGCGCCGCGGCTTCATCGCGCTCGCCCAGCTCGAGGACTACGATCGCGGCGTCGTATTCCGCCACGAGCAGACGCTCACCGCACCCAAAACCGATCGCCTCAATCTGCTCCGCGCCACCCGCTCGCAGCAGGGACAGCTCTTCATGGTCTACAGCGACCCGCGCCGCGAAGTGGAAGCCCTGCTGTTTGCCCGCGCCGACGCGGGCTTCCCGCCCGACGCCGAAGTTCGCGACGAGTACGGCGTTGAGCATCGTCTGTGGCGAGTGGATGACGCAGGCGTCATCGCCCGGGCGCAGCAACTCATGGCCGACAAAAAACTGATCATCGCCGACGGCCACCATCGCTACGAGACCGCGCTCACCTATCGCAACGAGCGCCGCGAAGCTTACACCGCGGCTGCCGGGGCCCCGCCGACGTCAATCGCGTCGGCGCCCTTCGAGCGCGTCATGATGACTTTCGTCAACATGGACGCGCCCGGCCTCGTCATCCTGCCCACCCATCGGCTCGTCTTAGGACTGAAGAATTTCTCCGAGCAGGACCTGCTCTCCAAAGCCAGCCCGTATTTTTCCGCCGAGGGGGTCGGCAGCATGGAAGTCGGCGCGTTACTGGCGAAGCTGGCGCAGGCCGGCGCCGAAGACACAGCCATTGCCGCCGCCACCGTGCGCGGTTCCTGGATTCTGCGCGCCAAGCCCGGCGCCGCCGACGCGCTGCTCGCCGGCCTCTCGCCCCGCCAGCGCGCGCTCGACGTAGTGCAGCTGCATCGGATCCTGCTCGAGCACGTGCTCGGCCTCTCGCCGGACGACATTCGCGAGCAGCGATATCTCCGCTACGTGCGCGACGCCTCCGAAGCCGCCGCCGACGCGCGCTGCTGCAAGGGCAACGTCGCCTTCCTCATCAATCCCGTGCGCATCGAGCAGATGCGCGATCTCGCGTTCGCCGGCGAAGTCCTGCCGCAAAAGTCGACCGATTTCTATCCCAAACTGCTCAGCGGCTTGGCGATCTATGCTCTCGAGTAAGACGAGTCGCGAAGGCGCCCCACGTTCGCGCCGCGCTTTTTGCGGCGTGAACGCGGGGATTTCCCTGCTCCTTGCTCTCGGCCTCTTCGCCGCTCTCGCCTTCCAGCAGCCCGAAGGCGCCAAGCGTCTTACCGTCTACGCCACCCAGACCGGTTACACGGTCACGCTGCTGGAAGCCAACGGCCAGCCCTACGTTGACGTTGGCGAGCTGCTGCAATCGCTCGGCGACATGCGCGTCGAGGACAACGGCAACAAATGGAAAGCGCGCTTCAACGGCCAGGAGATGCGCTTCGAAAACGGCAAAGAGCGCGCCAAGCTGCGCAAGCAGGACCTCGACATGCTCGGGCCGTTTCTTGTCCACGAAGGACGCGGTCTCGTCCCGCTCGCTTCCCTGCCGCTGCTGCTCAACATCATGCTGGGCCAGCGGGTGCAGATGCACGAGGGCGCCCGCCGCATCTTCATCGGCGACGTGGTCACCCACTACAGCGCCGAACTCGCCAAGCCCGGCCCCGGGCTAATTCTGAACTTTTCCTCGCCCGTGAATCCGGTCATCACCAGCGAGCCCGGACGCGTACGGCTGCACTTCGCCCGCGAACCTGTTGTCGCCGCCGCCGAAAAGCTCAGCTTCGACGACAAAACCATCACTTCCGCAACCTTCAGCGAGAGCAACGGCAGCGCCGACATCACGATCGTCAGCACGGCGCCGCTCATCGCCAGCTTCGCCGGCGGCGGCAAGAGCATCTCGCTGGCGCCCGCGCCGGTCGCGGCCGCGCCGCCTCCTCCGGAACCGGCCACACCATCAGCTGCGCAGCCCGCGGCTTCCGCACCCGCCGCACCGGCGCCTGCTGCTCCGGCGCCGGCGCCCGCGACATCAGCCCGCGGACGCTACCTGATCGTCATCGACCCCGCGCACGGCGGCGACGAGCGCGGCGCCGCGCTTACCGACAAGCTCGCGGAAAAAGACGTCACCCTCGCCTTCGCCCGCCGGCTTCGCACCGAGCTTGCCAACCGCAACGTCGCGGCCAGCCTGCTGCGCGACGCCGACGGCACGCTCACCACCGACCAGCGCGCCGACGCGACCAACACCTCGCGAGCGATGCTCTACATCGCCATTCACGCCGCGTCCGGCGGCACCGGCGTGCGCGTCTATTCGCCGCTGCTTCCCGCCGACAACAACGATCCAGCCGCCGCTCCGGGAATGGTTCCCTGGCAACGCGCGCAGGCGCCGTTTGCGGAAAGCAGCGCCAACTGGGCCGCCGCGCTCGCCGCCGCCTTGCAGCAGAAGCAGGTTCCGTCCAGGGCAATGGCAGCCGCGCTGCGCCCCATGAACAGCATCACCACCGCCGCCATCGCTGTCGAACTTTCGCCGCCCGCCGGCAAAACGGTTGATCCGCAGTCGCTCACCGGCGCCGCCTTCCAGCAAAACATGGCGTCTGCACTTGCCGCCGCGCTCGTCGACGCCCGCAGGAAAATGGACGCCGCCGGACCGCAGGCCGTGCTTCGCGTGCAGCGCTCCCTCGCCGGAGGCCGCCAGTGATCCCGCGCTCGCTCCAGATCGCCGCCGGACTTCTGCTCGTCGCCGTTTTCGGCATGGGCTTTTACGTGCTTCGCACCAAGCGCCGCGCCGAGATGCTCGAAGCCCGCACCGACCAGCGTCCGGTTGCGCCGCCGGTCTCCGGCCCCGTCGGACGCGCCGTCCTGTTCGTCGCGCACGACGACACCGCAACTCTCGAACGCCGCGAACTCCAGATCGCGCTGCCCACCGAGCCCGCCGAGCGCGCCCGCGAGGCGCTGCGCGCCGTGCTCGCCATCTACCAGGAGCGCCCGTCGCCGCACGCCATTGGCGCCGGCGCCGATGTTCGCGCCGTGTACCTGGTAAAGCGCAACATGGCGGTCGTGGACACCACGCCCGACTTCGCCAACCACCATCCCTCCGGCGTGCTGGCCGAATCACTCACCATCGCGTCGCTGGCGGAGACGCTCGCCGCCAACACGCCCGGCATCACCCAGGTGAAATTCCTGGTGGACGGCCGCGAGCGCGAAACCCTCGCCGGCCACGCCGACCTTAGCGGCTTCTACGACGTGTCTGCGATGGGGCAGCAGTAGCAGGGCGCCTTACGTTCCGCGCCGCCCCTTTTTGCGGCGCTAACCTGGGCGCCGATGGCATCGGCACGTCTTGCGGGCGACGACCTGGCGTCCGAGTTTGGCATGACGCGTGCGCCACCCCCGGTGCGCCGAAAACTCTGGTCTTTGGCGCACAACAACTTGCCGGGAATTGGACGCCAGGTCTTTGAGTTCTCGGCACTTGCAGGCAAAATATTGAAAACGCACGACAATGTCTCAAAGCTATAGTTTGTTTTCGGCGACCATCAGCAAATATACGGTTTACCCGTGGAAGCGCAAGCGTAGAGATACGTCAGAGTGCAGTATTCAGCAGTCAGCACTCAGCCTTTTTCGCGGTTGCCGAACCGGCACGGGCGCAACGCGTAACCGATTTGCAATTGGCATTCCGGCAATTTCACAGTTTGGCAAAGCAGGCCAGAAGCCGAATGCTGAGTGCTGAGTGCCCCAACGCGACTGTGAACTGTGAACGGTAAACTGTAGACTCATCCCTTCATGATCTACCGCTCCGACAATCGCGCCTCCGACCAGATGCGTCCGGTCAGCATCCAGCCTGACTTCATCTCGACCGCCGAGGGCTCGGCGCTGATCGAGATCGGCAACACGCGCGTGATCTGCACGGCCAGCGTTGAGGAAACCGTGCCCACGTTCCTGCGCAACAGCGGCAAGGGCTGGATCACCTGCGAGTACGGCATGCTGCCCCGCGCCACGCTCACCCGCACGGCGCGCGAGGCGGCCAAGGGACGCCAGGGCGGGCGCACGTTCGAGATCCAGCGCCTCATCGGCCGCGCCCTGCGCGCGGTGGTTGACCTGAACCGCCTCGGCGAGCGCACGCTGTGGATTGACTGTGACGTGATCCAGGCCGATGGCGGCACGCGCACGGCGTCCATCACCGGCGCCTTTGTCGCGCTCGGCCTGGCGCTGCAAAAACTGGTGGAAACCGGCACGCTCAGCGCCGCGCCCATCCGCGACTTTGTCGCCGCGATCAGCGTGGGCATTGTGGACGGCGAGATCATGCTCGACCTCGCCTACGAGGAAGACTCCCGCGCCGAGGTGGACATGAACGTGGTCGCCACCGGCAGCCGCAAGCTGGTGGAGGTGCAGGCGACTGCCGAGCAGCGTCCTTTCGACGAGGCACAGCTGAAAAAGATGATGGACCTGGCACACCGCGGCATCGAATCGCTCATCGCCAAGCAGCAGGCGCTGCTCAGCGGGCTGATGCTGCGGCAATGAAGGCTGCTTACTTCACTTGGCCGGAATCGTTGTTCGCCGGCGGCTGGTTGGCGTCCTGCATTCCTTTTCGAAATACGCGAATGCCGTCTCCCAGGCCTTTGCCCAGTTCGGGCAGCTTTTTGGGGCCGAAAACCAGAAGGGCGATGAACAGAATGACCAGCAGGTGCGGGGGTTGGAAAAGGCCTTCGAACATGGAATATCGCCGCATGAAGTAGGGTTAGGTTACCGGGGCCCATTCCAGTAAACCGTGTCGACGGAATTATTTCCGCGCGATCCGCGCCTTAACCGCAACCAGCCTTCGGATATACAATCGGCTGTTTGCTAACGCCAGGCGGCCGCTCAGGCGGCCTTCGCAGGGGGAAACGATGAAGCTCAGCGCCGGAAAAATTGCGGGCATGAAGGCGGTCTCCGACGACCGCGGCGTGATCGCCGCCGCCGCCATGGACCAGCGCGGGTCGCTGAAGAAGGCCCTCGCCAAGGAAAAAGGCGGCGACGTCACCCGCGAGATGATGGAAGAGTTCAAGATCGCTGTCACCGAGGTGCTCACCGCCTACGCGTCGGCCATCCTGCTCGATCCCGAGTGGGGCCTGCCCGCCGCGCGCAAGCGCGCCAAGAGCGCCGGGCTGCTGCTCGCCTACGAGCAATCGGGCTACGACAACACGCGGCCCGGCCGCATCCCCGACCTGCTGCCCGACTACTCCGTCCGACGCATCAAGGAAGCCGGCGCCGACTGCGTGAAAGTTCTCCTCTACTACACGCCTTTCGATAAGAAAGAAATCAACGAAGAGAAGCACGCGTTCGTCGAGCGCATCGGCGATGAGTGCCGATCGAACGACATCCCCTTCTTCCTCGAATTCGTCGGCTACGACGCCTCGGGCGCCGACGAAAAGGGCGTGGAATTCGCCAGGCGCAAGCCCGAAATAGTAACGGCCAGCATGGCCGAGTTCACCCAGGACCGTTATGGAGTGGACGTAATGAAGGTCGAGATCCCGGTGAACATGAAGTTCGTCGAGGGCGCGAAGGCCTTCGCCGGAACCAGGGCGTACTCGAAGGCCGACGCGAAGAAGCTCTTCCAGGAAGCCGCTTCGGTCGCCACCAAGCCGTTTATTTATCTCTCGGCGGGCGTGAGCAACGCCGAGTTCACCGAGTCGCTGGAGCTGGCGGCCGAGTCGACCGTGAAGTTCGCCGGCGTGCTCTGCGGGCGCGCCACGTGGAAAGACGGCATTCCGGTTTACGCCAAGCAGGGCCTCGACGCGTTCCGCAACTGGCTGCAGAGCGAAGGCGTAAAGAACATCAACAACGTGAACGAGCGCCTGAAGGCCGCCACACCGTGGTACGAGTTCTACGGCGCCAAGTCGCCGCAAGCGTTGGAAATGCACGCGCCCGTCGGAGCGTAAAACCGATCTCACCGCTGAGATAGATCGCTGAGCTTTTGGCCCTTTACTCTGCGTTCTCTGCGCGCTCGGCGGTAAATGAGTTTTCTGTTATCGTTCCCGGTCCAACCCTTTCCAAGGAGCCCTCATGCGCCGTTTGAAAGCGCTGTTGTGTGCGGTTGTTGCCCTCACGATCGCCGCGCCTGGACAGACCTCCAAATCGGCGACGGCAGCGCCCGCGCCCAAAGTCACCGCGCTCGTCGGCGGCACGCTGATTGACGCTACCGGACAGCCGCCCATCCGCAACAGCGTGGTGCTGATCGAAGGCGAGCGCATCAAGGCCGTGGGGCAAGCCGGCTCGCTCGCCGTCCCCGCCGGCGCCGAAGTAATCTCCACCGAAGGCATGAGCGTGCTGCCCGGACTGTGGGACATGCACGTCCACCTCATGATCGACGGCCACGCCGATTACGACCACTGGGACAAGGCGTACATGAACCAGTTCGAGTCGGTGATCATGCCGGCCTCGGCGAAGCAACTGCTCATGGCCGGCGTGACCAGCGCGCGTGACCTCGGCGCGCCGCTGGAGATGTCGATTCGCGTGCGCGACGCGGTGAACTCCGGCAAGATTCCCGGGCCAACGCTCTACGTTTCCGGGCCATTCATCCAGCACGAGCCGTATCCCAACACCGAAGCCTATCGCTGGGGCGTGACCAGTCCCGACGACGCGCGCGCCAAGGTCCGCAAGATCGCCGACGCCGGCGTGAATGTGGTCAAGATGATTGACCAGGACTGGATGACGCCGGAAGAAGTCGCTGCCGTGGTGGACGAAGCGCACAAACACAAGCTGATGGTCGTCGCGCATGCGCACCGGCCCGACGAAATCCGCCGCGGACTGGCGGCCGGCGTGGACGACTTTGAGCACACGGGCCTGGCAACCGCGCCCGAATATCCGCCCGACATTATCGCGGCCATCCGCGAGCGCACCGCCAAGATGGCGCTCGGCCCGCTCTGGTGGACGCCCACCATCGAAGGCCTGATGAACTACGAGTACCTGCGCGACCATCCCGAACCGCTCGACAACCCGGGCTGGCACGATGGCCTGCCGCAGAACATCGTGGACGATATCAAACAGTCGCTGGCGCACCCGGAGCGCATCTCGTACTTCCAGATCACGCCTGCGCGGCGTCCCACGCTGGCGCGCAAGTTCCAGCAGCTGCGCGAGTCGGGCGTGGTGCTGCTCATCGGCACCGACAGCGGCATCCCCATGAACTTCCACTCGCAGTCCACCTGGAACGAACTCGACGTGTGGACGCGCGTGCTAGGCGTGCCGCCCATGGAAGCCATCCGCGCGGCGACCTACTGGCCGTCAGTCGCGATGAAGGTGGACAAGGACGTGGGCACGATCGTCGAGGGCAAGTACGCCGACATCATCGCGGTGCGCGGCGACGTGCTGCGGTACATGGATTTGTTGCAGCGGGTGGACGTGGTGATCAAGCACGGCCGGAGATACAAGTAAAAGACGTTCACCGCAGAGACCGCAGAGCACGCAGAAAAGTGCAGGCCCGAGCTCTTCATGCAGTAGCGACGGGCGCCCTCGCCCGTCGGCACGCTGTCACGACACCTGGAGGCAAACCACGGACCGTGTGGACGCGGGCGACCTCGCCCGCGTTTTTTCATGCTAATCGCGAACGCACGAGATCAGCAGGTATATCCCAAAGCCGATGCAGACCACGCCAATGGCTGTGATCGTAAAGAATGCGGTCGTTGAACCAAGCCATGTATACGACGAAAGGCCGCTGGAAGAGTGGAACCGAATTGCCTGCGCTATGCCGAACGACAATACGATTCCACCTAGAGCCCCCAACAGCTCGCGGGGTCCTTTGATCAGCGCATGGCCGGGCTGCATGGAGCGCAACAAGAATCCCATGGCACGAATGCGCTGATCAGGCGTCAGCGCTCCCTGCCTTTCTCGGATACTCTTCTCTCACTCTTCGCGCGATTCCACGCCTCACTCCCACTCAATCGTGCCCGGCGGCTTCGATGTAACGTCGTACACCACGCGGTTGATGCCTTTCACCTCGTTCACCAGCCGGTTGGAGATCGTCTTCAGCACCTCGTGCGGGAGCGGCGCCCAGTCGGCGGTCATGCCGTCTTCCGAGTGCACGGCGCGGATGGCGCAGGTGTAGGCGTAGGTGCGCATGTCGCCCATCACGCCCACGCTCATCACCGGCAGCAGCACGGCGAATGATTGCCAGAGTTTGGTGTAGAGCCCGGCGCGCTTGATTTCGCTCACGACGATGTCGTCGCACTCCTGCAGCAGCGCCACGCGCTCGGGCGTGACTTCGCCCACGATGCGGACAGCGAGTCCGGGTCCGGGGAACGGCTGCCGCTGAAGAATTTCCTCTGGCATGCCGAGGTCGCGGCCGATGCGGCGGACTTCGTCTTTGAACAGGTCTTTGAGCGGCTCGATGAGCTTGAGCTTCATCTCTTCCGGCAGACCGCCGACGTTGTGGTGCGACTTGATGGTCTGCGACGGCCCGCGCACCGAGCGCGACTCGATCACATCGGGGTAGAGCGTGCCCTGCACGAGGAAGTTGATTTTCGTAGCAACCGACGCGGCTGCGCGCCGGCCAGCTTGCGTGGCGCGGACGCCCTCGTCCGCGTTCTCAGTTACCAGCCGCTCCACCTCGTCCTCGAACACCGCGATGAATTCGTTCCCGATGATCTTGCGCTTCTGCTCGGGATCGGTGACGCCTTTGAGTTTGCCGAGAAAGCGAGCGCTGGCGTCCACCGCAACCAGGTTCAAGCCCAGCTTGTCGCGCAGGTTCTGCCGGACCTTGCTGAACTCGTCCTTGCGCAGCACGCCGTTGTTCACGAAGACGCACGTGAGCCGGCCGCCGATGGCGCGATGCACCAGCGTCGCCGCAACAGCCGAGTCCACGCCGCCGGAGAGCGCGCAGATGGCGTGGCCGTCGCCTACCTGTTTGCGAACGGCTTCGACGGTTTCGTCGATGAAGCGCGCCGGCGTCCAGTCTGGCCTGGCGCCGCAGATGTCGAAGATGAAGTTGCGCAGCACCTGCGTGCCGAGCGGAGTGTGGTGCACTTCAGGATGGAACTGCACCGCCCAGAGCTTGCGGCCCGCGTCTTCGATGGCGGCAATCGCATTCGACGAACTCGCCACCAGTTCGAAGCCCGGCGGAAGCTGCTCGGCCTTGTCGCCGTGCGACATCCACACGCTCAGGCTCGGCGGCAGTTTCGCGAACAGTCGCGACCCTGTTTTCGAAACCCGCACCTGCGCATGTCCGTACTCGCGCTTCGATCCCGGGACGACTTTGCCGCCCAGGTGATGCGTCATGAACTGCAAGCCGTAGCAGATGCCGAGCACCGGTTTTTCCAGGTTGAATACGCCCGTGTCGGCGGGTGGCGCGTCGGCGTCGTAAACGGAGCTCGGTCCGCCGGACAGGATGATGCCGGCCGGGTGGTAGCTCTGGATTTCATCGAGCGAGGCCGTGCAGGGCAGCACGACCGAGAACACGTTCTGCTCGCGGATGCGGCGCGCGATCAGCTGCGTGTATTGCGAGCCGAAGTCGAGAACGACGATCGAGTGGGGTTCCACGCTCGAGTGTACCCTAACTGCAGGTTTCCTGTTTCACGTTTCCAGCTTCCGGGCGATGTACTTTGTGCCCTTCGTGTAGCCTCCGTGCCCTTCGTGTGAACGTTCTTGACTTTCGACCCCGGAGCTACCAGCCGCAGTAAAACCGATACTTCAACTCTCGCGTGGAACTGCCTCCGGTAAAGCCTCGGATGCCGCGGGACTTGGCGCCTCCACCGGCGCAATTGGCGCAACCTCCGGCGCCGCATCGCGACGCGCGATCTCGATGTATGCGGCCAGGCGAGCCACGTAGAGCCAATCGGCCACGACGAAGTAAGCCAGCGAGATCACCACCAGCAGCGCGATCTGGACGGCAGCGGACATCCATGGCGCTTCGGCGACGGCGACCGACACCATGAACACGGCGACCAGCGCCACCGCGCGCAGAAGCCCGAAGATGAAGCCGACGGAGCTGAGTGTCGCCATGCGGCGGCGCGAGAGCCGCACGGCGCCGGCGAAGGCAGCCATGGCGCCGCTGCCGTCGAGCGCCGCGCACACCGGCGCCACCGACAGATACCAGTTCAGCGTGCTCCAGGCGACGACCACCAGCGCGAGCAGTGGAACGAACACGACAAAGAAGATGCTGGGATCGAGCGTCTCGCCGCGGCCTGCGACGGTCGAGGCAACGAATGCCGATCCGAAGTACGCCAGCAGGGCGGCCAGCGCGAGCGCAGCGCGAAGGAAATTGAGCCCGGCAATCGGCCGCGCCTTGACGTTCGCGTCTGGCGCTAGCGATTTCAGCGTGAGGGCGCGGCCAACCGTTGCGGCCACAGTCCAGAGGGCAGCGATTGACGGCAGCAACAAGGCGAGGATGCGGAGCAGTCGCGCCCCCGATCCGGCCAGGATGTGCGACAACGCGTCGGCCATCAGGATCGGCTGGCGGCTGCGCAGCATGAGCCGGTCGGTGTCGCTCACCATGAGCGTGTCGAGCCAGGCGAGCGCGCCCATGGTGAGCAATACCAGCGCAGCGGCGCCGAACGTCCAGCGCCACGCGATCTCGGTGGCGATCACGCGCGGCTCGCGCGCCACCGCCGTGAAGCCGGCGCGCGCGGGAGATGTCTCATTTCCCGCCATTCAGCGGTAGCATACAGAGAAATGCGAGCCGATCAAATCGCAAGACGGGCCGCCGCGGCTCTGCTCATTGCGCTGGCGCTCACTTGGGTGTGCGCCGCGCAGAAGAAACCCGCGCGCAAGCAGCCCGCCCCCGCCAGGCCCGCGCCGGCTGCTCCCGCCCAACCCGCCGAACCGGCCCCGGCGAAACCGGCGCTCGACTGCGGGGCCGACCTCGGTTCGCTCGACGTGCGGCTGCATCCGGTGGGCAGCGCGCTCAAGCCGCCCGCGTCGCTGCTGCTCAGCGACGCTTCCGGTGACAAGGCCGGCGTGGACGCCAGCGGCAAGAAGTTCACCGACATCATGGATTCGTCCTATGAGCTGGAGGGGATTGACGACGCGACCACCGGCGCGTCCGGTCCGAAGAGCGTGGTACTGCGCATTGCCTGCCAGCCCGATGCGGGCGAGTACACACTGGAAGTGATCGGTACCAGCTCGGGGGAGTACGAACTGGAAGTCCACGCCCTCGACGTACGCGGCGAGGTGATGGAGTCGAAGCCGCCGTCCATCAAGGGTTCGATCACGGCCGGAGCCGTGCACCGTTTCCTGATGACTTACCCTGCGAGTCCCGGCGTGGCGCTGACGCTGGAGCGCCAGAAGACGGAAGCGGCGCGGGAGAAGTGACTTGCGCCGCACAACAACTTCCAATTACCGCGGATTTGCGCGGATGGTTACGGATCAAGATCTGAACTGAACTTATCCGTGATAAATCCGCGTAATTCGCGGTGAATCGAAGTGGCTTCGAGCTACCGCACCACCACATTCACCAGCTTGTTCGGCACCACGATCGCCTTCACCACCTGCTTGCCGTCGAGCGAGGCGCGGACTCTTTCCTCGGAGAGGGCGCGTTGGCGCACTTCATCCTCGGGACTGTCGGCGGCGATGAGAAAGCGCGCGCGCAGCTTGCCGTTGACCTGCACCGCGATTTCGACCTCGTCTTCCTTCGCCAGAGCGGGATCGTACTCCGGCCATGGATGCTTCAGCAGCGGCGACGTTTCGCCCAGCGTCTCCCAAAGCTCGTGCGCGAGGAACGGCGCGAACGGCGCGAGCAGCAAAACCAGGCTGCGGTGCACGTCGCGCAGCAATGCGGCCGGGATTTGCCCTGCTTCGGCGCCCTCGCCGGTTGCGGATTGAAGCTGGTTCACCAGCTCCATGATGGCGGCGATGGATGTGTTGAAGTGCCAGCGCCCGCCGAAGTCGTCGCTCACGCGCTTGATCGTCTGGTGGAGCTTGCGCTGCAGGGCGCGCGCAGCGGGCGAAAGGTTTTGCATGTCGCCCGCCGCGGCCGCCGGGCGCGGAGCAACCAGCCGCCACGTCTTGGCGAGAAACCGGCTCACGCCCTCGACGCCCGCGTCCTGCCAATCGAGTTCGCGGTCAGGTGACGTGGCAAACAGCGTGTAGACACGCGTGGCGTCGGCGCCATAGCGGGCGACCATGTCGTCGGGCGAGACCACGTTGCCCAGGCTCTTCGACATCTTGGCGCCGTTCTTGATCACCATGCCCTGGCTGAACAGGCGCGTTACCGGTTCGGAGTTGCTCACCAGGCCGATGTCGCGCATGAAGCGCGTCCAGAAGCGCGAATAAATAAGGTGCAGGATGGCGTGCTCGACGCCGCCGATGTACTGGTCGATGGGGAACCAGCGCGCGATCTCTTCCTTGGCGAATGGCGCCTGCTGGTTGCGCGGATCGCAGTAGCGGTAGAAGTACCAGCTCGAATCCACGAACGTGTCCATCGTGTCGGTCTCGCGCCGCGCCGCGCCGCCGCACTGGGGACACTTCACATTGACGAACTCGGGCACGTGACCGAGGGGCGAGCCGCCCTCGAGCGTGATGTCCACCTTGTCCGGCAGCAGGACGGGCAGGTCTTTCTCCGGGACGGGCACAATGCCGTCCTTGTCGCAGTAGACCATCGGGATGGGCGTGCCCCAGTAGCGCTGCCGCGAGATGCCCCAGTCCTTCAGCCGGTAATTCACCGCGGCCTTGCCGAAGCCGTGCTGCTCGGCGTAGGCGGTCATTTTGGCAATGGCTTCGGTGTTGCCCAGCCCGTTGAACGGCCCGGAATTGATGAGCAGGCTGTCCATGTGCGTGTAGGGCAGGACGGGGCCATCGGCGTGCCCGTCCTCGACTGGTTCCGCATTGCGCCGCGGCAGAATCACCACCCGCACCGGGATGTCGTACTTGCGGGCGAACTCGTAGTCGCGCTCGTCGTGCGCCGGGACCGACATGATCGCGCCGGTGCCGTAGTCCATCAGGACATAGTTCGCCACCCAGATGGGAATGCGAGCGTTCCCGCCAGGACCTTCTTCAGCATCGGGCCTTGCCTCGCCGGCGCCGAACGGATTGATGGCGTAGCGGCCGGTGAAGACGCCGTGCTTTTCGATCGCGGCCACGTCGCCCAGTTCACGCCCCTTCTGCTGCTCGCGCAGCAATTCTTCGACCGCGGCGTGCAGCCCCGGATCGTTGCCGATCAGGTCGGCGACGAGCGGATGCTCGGGCGCAAGCTGGATCGAGGTCGCGCCGAAGATGGTGTCAATGCGCGTGGTGAAGACGGCGATCTTGTCGCCCGCCTTCCCGGCGGGCCCCTCGAGCTCGAAGTCCACCAGGGCGCCTTCGCTGCGGCCGATCCAGTTGCGCTGCATGGTGCGCACTTTTTCCGGCCAGTGCTCGAGCTGGTCGAGCCCTTCGAGCAGCTCCTGCGAATATTTCGTAATGCGCAGGAACCACTGCTCCAGTTCGCGCTGCTCGACTTTGGTGTCTTCGTGGCGCCAGCAGCAGCCGTTCGGCAGCACCTGCTCGTTGGCCAGAACGGTGGCGCACAGCGGACACCAGTTCACCTTGCTCTGCTTGCGGTAGGCCAGGCCCGCCTTGTGCATCTGGAGGAAGAACCACTGGTTCCAGCGGTAGTAGTCGGGCAGGCAGGTGGTGATCTCGCGCGCCCAGTCGTAGCTGTAGCCCAGGCGCCTCATCTGCGCCTTCATGTGGGCAATGTTGGCCAGCGTCCAGTCGCGCGGCGGCGTGTTGTTCTTGATGGCCGCGTTTTCCGCCGGCAGGCCGAAGGCGTCCCACCCCATGGGATGAAGCACGCTGTAGCCGCGCATCCACATGTAGCGCGCCAGCGCGTCGCCGATGGAGTAGTTGCGCACGTGCCCCATGTGGAGCGCGCCGGAGGGATACGGCAGCATCTCCAGCACGTAGTAGCGCGGCTTATCGCTCGATTCCGGTTCGGAGCGGTAAAGCGCCGGATCGGCATCGAAGCGCGCCTGCCACTTCTTCTCGATCGGCTGCGGATCGTAGCGGTCGTGCGCCTCGGAACCGCGACGGGCGGATTGGTTGGAACGGTCTTCCATCGCCTTCACAGTGGAATTTTTTATTGTAGCAATTCCGCTTCAGCGCCGCGGACGCCCGGGTCTGTGGCGGGGGTTCGGGACTGACGAGAGCGTCGCTTTGTCGCTCACCAGCTTCTTCAGAGTCTCCACGTTCCTGCGGTCGTCACCGGGCGCGTCAACCGGCGTTTCCGCGATGAAGGCCGCGTGCGCGGTGCGCGGATCGTTGAGCAGGCGGCGAAACGCCGGCAGGCCAATGGTTCCTTTCCCAACGTGCTGATGGCGGTCCAGCCGCGAGCCGCGCGCGGCCTTGGCGTCGTTGCAGTGCCAGACGCGCACGTTGCGCAGGCCCACGGTGTTGTCGAGCAGCTGCATGGTCTGCTCGTAGCCTTCGGGCGAGACGATGTCGTACCCGGCCACGTGCGTGTGGCAGGTATCGATGCAGGCAGCCACGCGAATCAGGCCGGTAAGCCTGGCGATAATCTCCGCCACCTGCTCGAAGCTGCTGCCGAGCGAGAATTCCGAGCCGGCGGTGTTTTCGATCAGCACGGTGAGCTGGTCGTGCTGCGGCACGCTCTCCACCGCCGTGGCGATGCCCGCCGCCACGCGGTTCAGTCCTTCTTCCCTGCCGCTCAGGCCGCGAAACGATCCGGGATGCAGCACCAAATAGTCGGCGCCGAGCGCGGCAGCGCGCTCCACCTCGCCGCGAAAAGCCGCTACTGACCTGGCGTAGAAGTCCATTTTGCCGCCGCCCAGGTTGACCAGGTAGTTGGAGTGGATGACCAGCGGCTTCAGGCCGTACTTTTCGCGCAGGCGCCACATCTCCGCGCACTGCGGCGCGCCGAGCTCGTAGGGCTTCCACTGGCGCGGACTCGATGAAAAAATCTGGAAGGTGTTGCAGCCCAGCCGGTAGGCGCGTTCCGCCGCCGTGGCCGGACCGCCGGCCGTCGAGGTATGGATTCCGATCCGGCGCGAGGTGTGCCGCGGCGGCGTCCTGGGAGCAGGCATCCGCAGGATGTCCTGCTCTTTCGCCATGGAGATGCGTGGCATATTATCATTTGACCACGAGCAGCACGAACGCGCAGGTAAGGATGCTGAAGTGCCCCTCGACCCTGAAACCGCGCATCTGATGGCGCGCGTCACGGCGCGACTCACCGGCGTTACCTTCATTCTCGCCATGGCGCTCGGGGCGCGCGCCCGCCTGCGCCAGGAGTCGCACGATCCGGCGAAAAACGTTTTCGGACTCTTCACGCTGTCGCAAACCGTGCACTACGCAACGGTACTGATGCTGGCGTGGGTGACGGCGGGCGCGAGCATAGCGCAGGCGGGCGGGTGGCGGCTGGTGTTGATCATCGCCGCCGTTTCTTACGCCGGCATGGGGCTGCTGTGGCGCAGTTCGGGACCGGAGGCTGTTCCCGGCGCGCGGCGGACGGCCTACGTATTCGCCGTGCTGTTCGCGCTGATTTACGGCGCGGCCTTCTCGCTCCATCGCTACCAGCTCGACTGGGCGCTGCTGGCGCTGCTCGCGGCCGCGCTCGTCTTCTATGCGCGCTCGTGGTTCGCGCCCCTGCCGGAAAAAGCGCAGCGCGCCGCCGGATGACGGCTCACTGGCGCGCTCGCGCCGCCAAAGTTAAACTGTAAGCTTTATCGGAGTCCTGCCATGCTGGTCGTCATGCAGGCGCACGCTACCGAAGAGCAGGTGCGCGGCGTCTGCGAAAAGATCGAGTCTCTCGGGCTGCGTCCGCACGCCATTCCCGGAGCGCAGCGCGTGGCCATCGGCATCACCGGCAACCGGGGCGAAGTCGAGGCCGGCGGCCTGGAGGAGATGCCGGGCGTCGCCGAAGTCATCCGCGTCAGCAAGCCCTACAAGCTGGTGAGCCGCGACATTAAAGAAGAGGACACCGTCATCCAGTTTCCCGCCTCGGGCCCCAGCCCGGCGGCTACAATCGGCGGACGCGAGCTGGCCATCATGGCCGGTCCGTGCGCCATCGAGAGCCGCGAGCAGGCCTTCGCGGTGGCCGAGCACGTGGCGCGCAGCGGCGCGCGATTCTTCCGCGGCGGCGCCTACAAGCCGCGCACTTCACCGTATTCCTTCCAGGGACTTGGCGAAGAGGGACTGAAGATCCTCGCCGAAGTTCGCGAACGCTTCGGAATGAAGATCGTTACCGAAGCGGTGGACAACGAGTCGCTCGACCTGGTGGAGCAGTACGCCGACGTGGTGCAGATCGGCGCGCGCAACATGCAGAACTTCTCCCTGCTGAAGCGCGCCGGACGCTCGCCCAAACCGGTGCTGCTGAAGCGCGGCATGTCGGCCACGCTCGACGAATTCCTGATGGCCGCCGAGTACGTGATGAGCGAGGGCAACTACAACGTGATCCTGTGCGAGCGCGGCGTGCGCACCTTCGCCGACCACACCCGCAACACGCTCGACCTGAGCGTGGTGCCGGCGGTGCACCGGCTCAGCCACCTGCCCATCGTAGTGGACCCGAGCCACGGCACGGGCAAGCGCAACAAAGTGCTGCCGCTCTCGCGGGCGGCGGTTGCGGTCGGCGCGGACGGGTTGATCGTGGAAGTGCACAACGATCCCGACCGCGCGCTCAGCGACGGCATGCAATCGCTGTATCCCCATCAGTACGAGGAGTTGATCGCCGAAGTCCGGCAGATCGCCGCCGTGGTGCATCGCGACGTGGCGTCCGCGGCCGCCGCCAGCCAGCCCGCGCACGCCCGTTGACCCCAGGCACGCCTCACGCGCAGCGGTTTTCCTTCGTGTCCTTCGTGCGCCCTTTGTTTCCTTTGTGGTTTGGCTTTGCGCTTTTGCTTTTGCTTGCTCTCTCAGCGTGCCGCGAAGGGCCTCCGGCTGACAACCTCCAGGAATTCGCCTACGTCACCAACGGGCGCAGCAACACGGTCACCGTGCTCGACCTGCGGCGTCTCCGCTCGGCGCGCACCATCAACGTAGGACGCGGGCCCACCGGCGTGGCGGCGAACCCGAAGAAGAACGAGGTCTACGCGGTCAACACCGATTCGGACAACGTGAGCTTCATCGATGCCGAACGCAACGTGGTGGTGGCGACGGTGGGCGTGCATCGCCAGCCGTTCTTCATTGACGTGTCCGCCGACGGCCGGCGCGCCTACGTCGCCAATTCCGGTTCGGCCAACGTCAGCGTGCTCGACCTCGACGCGCGCAGGGTCCTGGCCAACGTGCGCGTGGGCGCAAAGCCGGGACTGGCGCGGGTTTCGCCCGACGGGAAAACCGTGGTCGTCTCCAACGCGGGTGACAATACCGTCTCGCTGCTGAACCCATCCGCGCTCGCCGTGCGCTCGACGCTCGATGTCTGCAAGAACCCTCAGGACATCGCCATTCTTCCCGACTCGAGCAAGGCGTTTGTCGCCTGCGCCGATTCGGGCCAGGTGGCCGCCATCGATTTGAAGTCGGACAAAGTGCTCGCCCTGCTCGACGTAGGGCAGACGCCGGTGCACCTGGCGCTCAAGCCGGATGGCGGCGAGATCTTCGTCAGCAACTTCGCCTCCGGGACGATCTCGATCATCGAGACCACCACCAACGAGGTCGCCGGCAGCTTCCTGGCCGGCACGGCGCCGGTGCGTTCCATCGCCAGCGCGGACAATGCGACGCTGTACATCGCCAACTTCGGCTCGGACGCGGTGGCGGTTTACGGCATTGACGACGGCCGCCTGCTGGGCACGATCCCGGTGGGCAGCGGGCCGGACGCGCTGGCGCTCGCTCCCAACCAGAATTTTCTGCTGGTGGCCAACTCGAAGTCGGGTGACGTGGCCTTCGTGCGCACCGCCAAGCTGCCGCGCGGGTCGAAGATCAGCGCCGAACGCTCGCTGTTCACCATGGCGCCGGTGGGACTCGACCCGCGCCAGATCGCGGTGAAGACGTTTGTCTCGAACGCCGCGGCGCGGTAATGGGCAGCCCTTGCTATTCCTCGAAACTCTCCAAATCGGACCAGTTCACGCAACAAAGTTTCTCAAGGGGTTTCGGCGGATTGGCATACGTGACGAGATTCCAGAGTCGATTGCTTGTCACGCCGGAGAGCTGTTTAGGCGGGGACAGCACAAGCCAAGCCGCGGCACCGTGCCTCCGCACAATTTCACTGAGGACATCCTCGACGTTAGCACCTGCCAGATGGAATGGGCCAATCGCGGTCTGGTCCATTATTGGTTCGTGAGAAATTCCGAAGAAACCGCTGGGAGGCACCGGATCCACATTTCTCCTCAACTCCATCCACAGCACTCGGCCAATCTGAACGATATTTGCTTTGGGTGCATCAAATTCCTTGAGACGCACTGAGAGGAGTTGTCGAAGTGGCGCCGCCGGAGAGATTGGGCGGACGACGATCACCCCCCTCACCTCTTCCGATCGGTACTTTGGCAATTGCTTAAGGAGAGCTGGCAAGACATCTTGTATGGTCGCGCTAATCGCCCGAACCGTTACCGGTGCGAGAATGCTCTTGTCCGTGACAATGACCCCTATTGGACGCCTGTAAACCTCCCCAAGTCTTATAAGGGCGTCCAGGGCTGAAGCATCGCGCACGATGAAATCGCTCCGAAATACTGGCCGATCCTGAGCGAACCCGGAAGACACCAATACCATGCAAGCAACGGCGAGCAAAACACACTGGCGTCCCCTAACAATCATCATTGGCCATTCCAAGCTACGGAGTTACACCGCAGCGCAATGCTATTGGGGAGCAGAACTGGTACACCCCCGTAGAAAAGCACCTGAGTCAGGTCGGTCTCGCCCGTCCCGCCGCTGCCGCAGACTGACGAGCAGAAGTAAAACTCATCCAGAAAGATACCTGCATCGTGGGTTGGCCCCGAGCCCGTCTGGATGTTTCCGACCGGAAGGTTAAGGCCGTTCTGACCGGCTGTGACGACCTCTTCGATGTTAACGTTGTCCCTGACAAAAACAATCCCGAATTGGTCTGCAACTCTCTCCCAAATTAGGCGATCCCAGCCTGCATAGCCAGCAGGGCAGGCATTCGGTCGTGAGAACTGTGTTGTCACGAGGGCTCCTCGAAATGGGATCCTCACATACAAGAAGCCCAATTGAGCTCGCATCTGTTCGCGCGGGCAATGATGCGACTCATAGCCGTCGCCCTTGGGGACGAGACCGCTTGCGTTCGACTGTGTCTGTCCCGCGGATACGCCGTGCGCCGTAGCGGCCGATAGGGTTGCAATGGATGTGTCGCCACTAGACCATGTGTCGTAATACTGGGTGACGTCCTCCCACTCCAAACTGCAGGCATTGTGGCCGCGCACGGTGAGATACGCGTCCTCACCAACCCCAAAGGCTAAGGAGTCGGGGTCGATGAAGGCCGAATCATAGCCACAGCACATCATGCAGCCATATGCGAGATGCCCAAGGGTCTTGTCAAGGGCGACCTTTCCCTCAAAGAGGCTGCCAGCATTCTCACCCCCAAGATCGCGAAGGTCATATGTACCGCTTGTTAGGCCTGCTGGAAGCTTGTTGCCGTTCTTGTCGGGGACACTCTTTTGAATCAGGTCAGCGAAGTTGAGCCACATCTGATCACCGGCGGCGATAGGTTGCTCAATGACGTAGTTGGAAGTGCCACCGTTGTAGTGCAACGTTAGTCTCGCCGTGGTTTGTTTGCTACCTCCGTTCGTGATCGCGACGATGGAGTTGTGGGTCGCGTCCACTTGCCATTGGCCGCCGGCCCAAAAGGGTGCGAGCTGGTCGTTAAACGGCGTTTGCGCGCCGTAGCGGCCAGTGCTGTCGTAGCTGGAAGCAATTGCCATGAGGTCATCGGGCTTCGCGCCGTTGCTGCTCAAGCTCACTAGCGCCCAATGCGCGTCCGGAGGAATGCTGAGCGCCCGTCGCTACACCGTGAAGGGTTTTCCATCTGAGAACCTCTGCGTTCTCTGCGCCTCGGCGGTGAAGCTTTTGCTTTATTCTTCCCACGTGGTCATCCAGGAAAACGTTCCCTTGGCGCCGCTGACTACGCTGAAGGTCGGCGGGCCGGCGCGCTACTTTGCGCGCGCAACGTCGGAGCAGGACGTGACCGCGGCGGTTTCGACGGCGCGCGAGCGCGGCTGGCCGCTGTTCATCCTGGGAGGCGGCAGCAACGTGGTGATCGCCGACGCCGGATGGCCCGGGCTGGTGCTGCACATCGCCGTGACGGGGCTGGACCATCGTCGCGAGAACGGCAAGGTCGTCTTCGAAGCGGGCGCGGGCGAGGAGTGGGACACCTTCGTCGCCTACGCCGTGAAGCACGACTGCGCGGGCGTGGAGTGCATGAGCGGCATTCCCGGCACGGTGGGCGGCACGCCGGTGCAGAACGTGGGCGCCTACGGGCAGGAAGTTTCCGAGACGATCAGCGAAGTGCGCGCGCTCGACACCGAGCGGGGCAGCGTGGTCGATCTATGTGGCGAGTCCTGCGGCTTTGCCTACCGCACGAGCATCTTCAACACCGTCGCCAAGGGGCGCTACATCATTACGCGGGTCAGCTATGCGCTCGTTTCCGGCGGCGCGCCGAAGGTCGAGTACGCCGACCTGAAGAACTTCTTCTCCGGACGCGGCGGCACGCGCACGCTGCAGGAAGTGCGCGACGCGGTTCGCCAGGTCCGCCTGCGCAAGGCCATGCTGATCGTGGACGGCGACGAGGACTCCCGCAGCGCCGGGTCGTTCTTCAAGAACCCGCTGATCAGCCAGGCCGAGTACGAACAGCTCGCGGCCCGTGCCGCGGCACGCGGGCTGACGCCGCCTGCCCGCTTCCCCACGCCGCAAGGCGTGAAGGTGCCAGCCGGCTGGCTGGTGGAGCAGGCCGGCTTCGCCAAGGGCACGGCGCGGGGACGAGTGGGCATCTCGCGCCGCCACGCCCTCGCCATTGTCAACCGGGGCGGGGCGACCGCGGCCGAGGTGGCCGCTTTAAAGGATGAAATCCAGCGCCGCGTGGAAGACGTTTTCGGCGTTCGGCTGCAGCCGGAGCCGGTTTTTGTGGGTTTCGGGCCCGCCTGAGCGAAAAAACAAAGAGAGAGGCTGCTTTCTCCAATCCAGACCGCAACTTAAGGGCACCTTTTGGGGTTTTTACTGGCGGCCCTGTGTGCCAGAATGTGACTTTCTTTTTTGGCCGCCAACGAATCCAAAAAGGGTGGGGAACAAACAGTGAAGCTCTCGAAGAAATGGCTGGCGATAGCGGGCGCGGTGATCGCCATCGCGCTGTTCGCGGCCTTCGGCCTGAACAAAAAGGACAAGACCCAGTACTTCACCCAGAAGGTGGAGCGCGGCGACATTCGTGAAGTGGTAGAGGCCACCGGCACCATCAACGCCGTCACCACGGTTCAGGTGGGCTCACAGGTTTCCGGGACCATCGCCAAGTTGTACGTTGATTTCAATTCCAGGGTGAAGAAGGGACAGGTGGTCGCCGAGCTCGACCAGTCCCTGTTCCGGGGAACGCTCTTGCAGGCGCAGGCCGACCTGGCCAACGCCCGCGCCAACCTGGCGGCGGCCAAGGCCAACCTGGTGAAAGCGCAGGCCACCGCCACCCAGACCAAGGCGGACTACGAGCGCACTCTCGGTCTGACCAAAGAGGGCGTGATGAGCCAGCAGCAGCTCGACCTGGCCAAGGCCAATGCGGATACGGCCGTGGCCGCGGTTGACGCGGCGCAGGCGCAGGTCACGCAGGCCGCGGCGCAGGTGCAGCAGAAGTCGGCGGCGGTCGAGGTGGCGCAAACCAATTTGAACTACACCGTCATCAAGGCGCCGGTGGACGGCGTCGTCGTGGCGCGCAACGTTGACGTTGGGCAGACGGTGGCGGCGTCGCTGCAGGCGCCCACCCTGTTCATCATCGCGCAGGACCTGACCAAGATGCAGGTCTACACCGCGACCGACGAGTCCGACGTGGGCATGATGCGCCCCAACCAGCCGGTCAGCTTCAAGGTTGACGCCTTTCCGCGCGACACGTTCCGCGGGCGCGTATCGCAGGTGCGCATGAACGCCACCACGGTGCAGAACGTGGTCACGTACACCACGGTGGTGGACTTCGATAATCCCGACCTCAAGCTCTTCCCCGGAATGACGGCGTACGTCACCATCCCGGTCGCGACGGCGACCGACGCGCTCCGCATCCCGAACGGCGCGCTGCGCTACAAGCCTGATATGCCGGCCGCCGACCTGCGCGCGCTGTATCAGAAATACGGCATCCCGGTGCCGGGCGGCGGACGCCAGCAGGCCGCTGGACAAGGCCAGGGCCAGAACCAGGACCAGCAGGCGCAAGCGCAGCAGCCGCAGTCAGGCCAGCCGCAGGGCGGCGACCAGAGCGGCCAGGGCGCCATCGGGCAGCAGGGCGGCCAGGGCGGCGGGCAGTTCCGCCGGAATGGCGGCGGCCAGTTTGGCGGCGGCGGCCAGTTTGCCGGACGCCGGCAGGCAGGGGCCGGAGGCGGCCAGCCCGGCGGCGGCGCCGAGCCCGGCGGAAACAGCGGGGGCAACTCCGGCGGCGGCAAGCGCGAGCAGCGCACCGACGTAGCGGTGGTGTGGAAGCTCGGGGCCGACGGCAAGACCATCCAGCCGGTCCGCGTGCGCACCGGAATTACCGACCATACGGTCACCGAGATCACGCAGGTGTTGAACGGCGAGCTGAAGGAAGGCGACAACGTGGTGGTCGGCGCATCTGGCGGCAGCAGCGGACCGCGGTTCACTGGCGGTCCGGGCGGCGGGCCGGGCGGAGGCCTGAGGCGCTAAGGGCGTCCGCTATGGCCACCACGCTCCAGGCAAACGCCGGACAGGCGCCGGCGGCGACCCACGCCGCCGTCATCCGCGTCGAAGACGTCCACAAGTACTACGAGCTGGGCGAAACGCGCGTGCATGCCCTGCGCGGCGTCACGGTCGAGATCACGCGCGGCGAATTCGTCGCCATCATGGGCGCCAGCGGCAGCGGCAAGAGCACCTTCATGAACCTGCTCGGCTGCCTCGACAAGCCCTCTTCGGGCCACTATTACCTCGACGGCACCGACGTTTCGCAGTTCAGCAAGCAGCAGCTGGCCGCGATACGCAACCGCCGCATCGGGTTCGTGTTCCAGGGATTCAACCTGCTCTCGCGCACCACCGCATTAGAAAATGTCGAGCTGCCCACGCTGTACTCCAAGCTCGACAGGGTCGAGCGCGAGAAGCGTGCCCGGGCGGCGCTGGAAATGGTCGGACTCGGCCAGCGCATGGACCACTTCCCGTCGCAGCTCTCCGGCGGGCAGCAGCAGCGCGTCGCCATCGCCCGCGCGCTGGTGAACCAGCCGGCCATCCTGCTGGCCGACGAGCCCACCGGCAACCTTGACAGCCGCACGTCGGTCGAGATCATGGACATCTTCCAGCAACTGAACCAGGAGCGCGGTCTGACCATCGTGCTGGTGACGCACGAGCACGACATTGCCCAGTTCGCCAAGCGCAACATCGTCTTCCGCGACGGAAAAATCCGCCGCGACGAGCTGGTGCAGGACCGGCCCATCGCGCACGAAGTGCTGAAGACGATGCCGACGATTGAGGACTGAACGATTGGTGATTGGGTGATTTGGAATTTGGCAGTCAGCAGTTAGCATTTGGCCCCTGAAGGGCACGGGCCCGGACGGCCAAATGCCACATGCTAACTGCCGGGCGACGATGAGTCGCAGAACGAGATTCTATGGATTTACTCGCTACACTTCGCATCGCATTCCGCGCGCTGGCGCGCAACAAGATGCGCTCCATTCTGACCATGCTGGGCATCATCATCGGCGTGGGCGCGGTCATCGCCATGGTCGGACTGGGGCAGGGCGCGAACGAACAGGTGCAGAAGCAGATCGCCGCCATGGGCTCCAACGTCCTGTTCGTGGGCTCGGGCACGGTGAGCCGGGGCGGCATGATGATGGGCTGGGGCGCCACCAAGACCCTGGTCTATTCCGATATGCAGGCGATCCTGCGCGAGTGCCCGGCGGTGGCCGCGGCGGCGCCCATCGCCAGCTCGCAGGCGCAGGTGGTGTTCGGCAACGACAACTGGTACACGCGCGTGACCGGCACCGAGCCGCAGTACATTGACGTCCGCGCCTGGCCGATCGCCGAAGGCGACATGTTCAACCGCGGCGACGTCGACACCGCCTCCAACGTGGCCGTGATCGGCGAGACGGTGCGCAAGAACCTGTTCGGCGCCACCGACCCGATCGGCCAGACCATCCGCATCAAGAACCTGCCCTTCCGCGTGGTGGGTATTCTCGTCCCCAAAGGGCAGTCGGCGGGCGGCATGGGCCAGGACCAGGACGACACCATCATTGTTCCCCTGACCACGCTGCAGAAGAAGATCACCGGGCAGGACTGGCTGCAGAACATCATGGTTTCGGCGGTGTCGCGCGAAGCCAGCTTTACCGCGCAATCACAGATCGAAGCGCTGCTGCGCGACCGCCACCGCATCCGCCCCGGCCAGAGCGACGACTTCTTCGTCCGCAACCAGGCCGACGTGGCGGAAATGGCCGACCAGACGGGTAAAGTCATGACGCTGCTGCTGGCCTCGATCGCCAGCGTATCGCTGCTGGTGGGCGGCATCGGCATCATGAACATCATGCTGGCGACGGTGACGGAGCGCACGCGCGAGATCGGCATCCGCCGCGCCCTGGGCGCCAAGCGGCGTGACATCGCACTGCAGTTCCTGATCGAGGCCATCGCCCAGACCACGGCGGGCGGCCTGATCGGGCTGGTCGTCGGCCTGACAGTGGCGTTCGGCGTGCCGCTGTTGGGCCACTTCCTGGGCTTCCACCTGCCGAGCCGCTTGCACCTGCTGTCGATGTACATCTCGATCGGCGTGGACATGGCGGTCGGCGTGCTGTTCGGCCTCTACCCGGCGCTGCGGGCGGCCTACCTCGACCCGATCGAGGCGCTGCGGCACGAGTAGCGGGGGACCGCGACCGAAAAGGCGAGCGTCACCATCCCGGACGCTGCCGGCCTCGGACCGAGCCCCCTAAAGGGGGCTTGCCGCGCAGCGTCTAGGCCCGCCCTTC
>DASRER010000048.1 GCA_035651995.1 Terriglobales bacterium
GAAAATCGAGCGCACCTTCGCCTGGTTGCACACCTATCGCCGCATCGAGATACGCCACGACCGCATCCTTGCTGTGTATCGAGGCTTCTTCCACCTCGCCTGCCTGATGATTACGTTGAGGTATTTATGAAACCAGCTCTAATCAAAAGCTCGGTTCGACCATGCTGTTCGTCTCCCACGACCTGCTCTCGGTGGCGGCGATTTGCGACCGCATCGCGATCATCCATGACGGCGAGATCGTGGAAACGGGTGAAACCGAACGCATCTTCATGCGTCCCCAGCACCCCTACACGCAGCAGCTTGTCGCTGCCCTGCCTGCACAGCCCGCATTCAAGCAACGAAATGTCGCGAAGATCGCGGCGACGTGAGAGCCGCTTCCCGATAGCGCCAATGCCCGGAAGTGGAGTGAGCTGGTTTCAGAACCTGTTCGACGCCCGGCGGAAGATCGCGGCGTGGCAGAAGGAGTACAACGAAGAGCGTCCGCACAGCAGCTTGGCCTGTCGCGCGCCCAGCCTACAATCATCATCCAAGGCTCCTTCTTCCCCAGCGTCTTTAGGCCCTCCAGTCCAAGACGCTGCTAGGGTAAGCTCGGAGCCTTCGCTCTTATCCAATCAACCCTTTTTCCCCACGTCAATCTCGATTTTGGGTGCCCCATCCTTTGCGGAGCGCGGTTTGCTCCGCAAAGGGGTGGGAGCTCGCCACCAGCATTATCGCTGGAGAATAGATTGGGACGCGTGGCCCACTCAGCCTTCCTTCGGCTTGAGTGGCGGCAGTTCCCAGATCCTCTGTCAAGCCCCTAAAATCCGGCAAACGTCCTCAACTTCAACCAAACACTCACAATAAATATCGCGCCACCCTTCCCATTCTCCCCACCGATTTTGCTACTCTAAAGGTGGATGCCCCGCCCGCGAGCCGGCCTCGCGGCAGCGGGGCTTGTTATTTGACAACTGATTGAGCCGTCGAGCTTTAAGACCTCGGTCTTAAACCAGCTCCAGTCAATACTTTGCCGGGAAAGAGCCGCGCAACTGCTTGCAAACAATAGAGGGCACCCGGGGGCAAGGGGGGGAGGGGCAGCTCACACTTAGCGGAGCGGCCGGTGCAGGCCCGGGCGCGTTCATTGGCCTGGCCGAGCTCCAGGAAAGTGCAGTCCCTCAGCGGTTTTTGCAGCGATGCGACAGAAAAAAAAACGATTGGTCGGGGCGACAGGATTTGAACCTGTGACCCCCTGCGCCCAAGGCAGGTGCGCTACCAGGCTGCGCTACGCCCCGACACGGCGACAGGCGGGAGTTCCAACCTTGAGTTTAACACTGACTGCTCGTCGCGCACTTTCGGCGCCCATCGAAACTCGATGTCGCTTCTATCGCCACAGCCACCGCACCAACACCACCAGCACGGCCAGCGGCAGGAGCGCCAGGCCGAGCAGAATCATTCCCAGAATCCCCAGGAACAGCCAATCGCGCCAGCTCTGCCGGCGTCGCTCGGCGCGGCCCTGCAGCAGGTTGAAGTTCATGCGGTTCGACTTCCAGTAAAAGTCGAACGCGTCGCCCACCACGGGCAGCGCGCCGCCGACCGAATCGATGGCGATATTGGCGAGCATGCGCACCAGCGTCACGCGTGGCAGGCCCCGCCTCCATCCCGCGTAGATCACCAGGAACGAACCAATCGCCGCCAGGGCGTCCCCCAACCCGGGCAGCAATCCGAGCAGCGGATCGATTCCGAAGCGCAGCCCGACCACGGGAAGGCGAAATCCGTCGTCCAGCAGCGAGACGATGCGCTCCAGCAGGTCGTCGCTGGGACCGGCGAAGCTCCGGCCGCGCATGACGAACGGCTCGTCGGGCGAAATGATTTCCGGTTCGCGTTGCGCTTTCATCAGCTCGCGGCCTGCTCCAGACTGGCGCTGGGCCCATCATCTCACGCGCCGCGGGCAATCGGCGGCCGGCGCGAGCGGGCGTATAATTCCCGAATCATCGCAGATGAAGCAGCCTCTGTACGCCCTGGTTACCTACGTTCAGGATTCGGTCGGTCAGTTCGTGGAAGACCTGCGCCACCAGCTTCATCCCGACCACGCCCATCTTCCCGCCCACATCACCTTGATGCCGCCTCGTCCGCTCGCCGGCAGCGAAGCCGACGCCATTGAGATGACCTCTCAGGTCTGCTCGTCCGTCGAACCGTTCGAGGTCGGACTCGGCGATGTGGAAAGCTTCGTCCCGCTCACGCCCACGGTCTTCATCCGCGTGGCGCACGCCGCCTACCGCATGCGCGAGCTGCACGACAGGTTGAACACCGGCGCCCTCGCCTTCACCGAGCCCTGGCCCTACATGCCGCACCTCACGATCGTCAAAAGTGACTCGGAGCAGACCTCCCGGCATGATTTCCACCTGGCGCGCCAGCGCTGGGCTGCCTACGCCGGCGCGAAGCGCGTTCGGGTGGAACAGCTCACCTTCGTTCGCGAGGGCGAAAACCGCACCTGGCACGACATTGCTCCGATCCCGCTCGGCCGCCGCCTCGCGCCCCTAATGCGCTGAAGTCCCGCTCTTGCGGAAGCCGCTTTGAGCCAGCCGCCACCAGCCAACAGCGGCTGTCGGTACATGTCCTTCCGCGCGTACATGTCCTTTCCCCATCTTGGCGGACCTCGCAGGCAGGTCTAAAAGTGAAGATGGAGGTAGAGGCATGCACATCGGCGTATACGGCTCCGGATACCTGGCGACGATCGGCTCGGCCTGCCTGGCCGACTTCGGTACACCCGTCACCTGCTACGACAAGGACACGGAGCGCGTCTTCGGCCTCGCCGAGGGCAACGTCCCGTTCTACGAGAAGAACCTTCAGGACGTGATTCGCCGCAACGTGCGCGCCGGCCGCCTGATCTACTCCACCGACCAGGAATCGTTCGCGCGCAAGTCGCAGGTCATCTTCCTGGCGCAGGATTCGCAGCGCTACATCGAGGACATGGCGCTCAACCTGGCGCAGATGGCGTCGCCGGAGACCATCTTCGTGGTCATGACGCCCTCGCCCGTAGGCACGGCGCGCCGCATCGAGCAGCGCCTGACCTCGGCCGGGCTCCAGCAGGTCGTCGTCACACAGCCGGTGTTCCTCACCGACGGATGCGCCGTCGAAGACTTCAACTGGCCCGACCGCATCGTGCTCGGCGCCGATTCGCCGCAGGCCGTCCTCACGCTCAAGCAGATTTATCGGCCGCTGGTGATGCGCGGCGTTCCCGTCATCGTGACCAACCACGAAACGGCGGAGCTGGTGCGCGAGGCCTCCACCGCCTTCGTCGCCACCAAGATTTCCTTCATTAACGAGCTCGCCAGTTTGTGCGAGCACGTCAAGGCCGACTCCATGGACCTGGCCCTCGCGCTCGGCCTTGACAAGAAAATCGGCCCGCGCTGCCTCCAGCCCGGCGCTGCCCTGGGTGGTTCGTTCGTCGAGTCGGAGATGGAGTCGCTCGCCGAGCTGGCCTACGGCAACGGCGTCTCGCTCAAGGTCCTCACCGCCGCGCGCGAAGTCAACCGCGCCCTGTGCGACACGGTGGTGAGCAAAATCAGCTCGCTCGTGCACAACATCGCCGGAAAGGAAGTTGGCATCCTTGGCCTGGCATTCAAGCCGCACACCAGTTCGGTGGCCGGCTCGGCGTCGCTCACGGTGGCGCGCAAGCTGGCCTCCGCCGGCGCGCGCGTCCGTGCCTACGATCCGGTGGCCCAGGCGGAAGCGCGCGAGCAGCTGCAATCGGCCGTGCGCTTCTGCGAAACGCCCTACCTGGCTGCCGAAGGCGCCGATGCTCTGGTGGTCGGAACCGGCTGGCCCGAGTTCCGCTCGCTCGACTTCGACAAGATCAAGAAGCAGCTGCGCCAGCCCATCATCATCGACACCAAGAACCTGCTCGATGGTGCGCACCTGCGCTCCATGGGCTTCCAGTACGCGGGCGTCGGCCGCGCCTAGCTGGCCGGCCGAATCCCCGCATTTTGACGACGGCGCCGCCCGACGCCGTCGGGCTGAGAGATCGCGCCCCGCCCGCAGCAGAGCGCCGGCACGTCTTTCAGCCCAGAGGGCATCCGGCCCGGAGTGGCCCAACCCACTCCGGGCTGCTATATTGGCCGCGCATTTCACCAGGCCAATGCGAAAACCACCCGCGGTCCTCTTCCTGCTGCTCTCCTGCTCTTTCGCTTTCGCGCAAACACCGTCAGCCGATCTGAAGCTCATCCCTGCCCCGCGCGAAGTTCAGCGCAAATCCGGATCGTTCGCCATTGGCGCATCCACCCGCATCGTGCTCGCGTCGCGCACTGCGGCCGAGGACCGCATCAGCGCAGAAATGCTCGCCGAAGAGATTGAGCGCGCGACTGGCCGCAAGCCCCGAATCACTACCGGCGGCGCGTCCGGCAGCGGCCTGATCTTCCTTGGTCGGAGCAGCGCTGACGCGAACGCCCGCGCTTCGAACACGGCAATAGCGGACGAGGAAGGCTACGAAATCGTGGCTGAGCCGGCGCGCGTGGTCATCACCGCGCGCACCGCGGCCGGTGTTTTCTACGGCGGGCAGACGTTGCGGCAGCTCATTCAACCGGGCGAACGCGGCAGCGCGTCGATCCCTGCGCTCACGATTCGCGACTGGCCCGCCATGCGCTGGCGTGGCGTACACATCGACCTGAGCCGCGGCCCTGTTCCCACGCTGACCGCGCTCAAGAGTTACGTGCGGACACTTGCCGAGTACAAAATCAACATGTTCGCGCTTTACATCGAACACGTTTTCGATTACGAGGCGCATCCGCTCATCGCGCCAAAGGAAGGTTCGCTCAATGCCGCCGAGGTTCGCGAACTTGTGGAGTACGCGCGCCGCTACCACGTCCTCATACTGCCCGAGCAGCAGGCGTTCGGGCATTTGCACCATGTCCTGAAGAGCGAGGTGTACAGCGATCTGGCGGAGACGCCGCACGGACACGTGCTCGCCCCGGTCAACCCGCAGTCCTACGACCTGATCAAGTCGCTCTACGCCGAACTCGTGCCGCTGTTCCCCGCTCCGTTCTTCCACATCGGCTCCGACGAAACCTTCGAGCTCGGCATGGGGCAGACATGGACGCGCGCCACCCAGGTGGGACTTGGCCGCGTGTACCTCGAGCACCTGCAAAAAGTCTCCGAGATCATGCAGCCCTACCACAAGCGGCTCATGTTCTGGGGCGACGTCGCCATCAAGTACAAAGAGCTGCTCAACATTCTTCCCAAGGACATGATCGCGGTCGCCTGGGAGTACGACGCGCAGCCCGATTTCACGCCCAAGATCAAACCGTTTCGCGACGCGGGCCTCGACGTCGTCGTTTCGCCCGGTGCGAACAACTGGAACCTGATCTGGCCCAACTTCAATGCCGCCTTCGTCAACATCCGCAATTTCGTGCGCGACGGCCAGAAGCTCGGCGCCATCGGCATGCTGAACACCACCTGGGCCGACGACGGCGAAGCGCTGTTCGGCATGACCTGGCCCGCCCTGGTCTTCGGCGCGCAATGCTCGTGGCAGGCAGGCGAGTGCTCCATCGAACAGTTTTCCAACAGCTACGACTGGGCGTTCTATCGCAACAACGATTCCACGTTCCGCGATGTCATCCTGAACCTGAACCGCAGCCATGCCCTGCTCACCGGCGCCGCCGCTGGCCTGGCGAACGACGACAGCTTCTGGCTGGATCCGTTCACCGAGGGCGGCTCGGTGTGGAACAATCGCGCTCTTCCCGCCGCCCGTGATCTGCGTATCGCAGCCGAGCGCGGACTCGAATCGCTGTATCGAAACGGCGCCAAAGCGCGCCTCCACGCTGACACCGTCGACTTCCTCCGCCTGGCCGCGATGCGCCTCGATGCTCTGGGCATGAAAATTCAGTTCTCAACCGAGATCAGCCGCTACTACATGGACGCGTATCTGAACATGAACGATCGCGACCGCGTTCGCCGCGACCTGCACGAGATTTCCGCGATCAACGCGCGCCTGGAAGACCTTCGCGACACGACCACGCGCCTGCGTGGCATTTATTCCGACGTCTGGCTGAAGGAGAACCGCCCTTACTGGTTGCAGAACGTGCTTGTCCGTTATGACACGCTCGCCGAGATCTACCAGCAGAAGATCATGCACGTGAAAGGCGCGCAAACGCAGTTCCGCCTGCAGCAAACGCTGCCCACACCGCAGCAGATCGGCTTCTACGTCGTGCCGGGCGCGCCACCGGTGCCCGCAACCCTGCCCCCACCGCTGCCGCCGCCGGCCGGGCCGGTCCCTGCGTCCGCTGGATCGGCCGCTGCCCCTAACCCGGCTGTTTCGCCGGCGGCGGCTGCGCCGCCCGCTGCTCCGAAGTAGCCGCCATATGTTTTCGGCAAACAGCCTGGTGCTCGGTGTGGACGTGGGCGGCACCAAGGTCGCCGCCGGCCTGGTGGACGCTCGCGGCCAGATCGTGCACAAGGCGCGCCGCCCGATGGTCGCGAATCGCGACGCCGAAGACGCACTGGCCGTGGTTCTGCGCGCCGCCGATGCTGCGCTGGCTTTGCCCGCGGCGCGGGAGGCCAACATCGAAGCCGCCGGCATCAGCGCTCCCGGCTACATTGATTCCGAATCCGGCGCGGTCATCGGCGCTACCAACCTTCCGTGCTGGCGCGGCTTTCCGCTGGCGCGCCGTGTTGCCGAACATACCGGTCTGGCAACCCGCATCGACAACGACGGCAACGCCGCCGCCCTGGCCGAGGCGGTCTGGGGATCGGGCGCCGGCTATCGCAGTGTCTTCTACGTGACCATCGGAACCGGCATCGGCACGGGCATGGTTTTCGATGGCCGCATCCATCACGGCCGGACCGGCGGCGCAGGCGAAGGCGGCCACGTGAGCATCGACTACCGTGGACCGCGCTGCCTTTGCGGCAAGCGCGGATGCATCGAGATGTACGCCGCCGGACCGGCGATCGCTGCCCGCGCGCAGGGTGCGCTGGCGGCCGCAGGCAGGCGCCGCTCGGCTCCATCGAAACGCGAAGCATCGCTGCTGCGTGAATTGGCTTGCGGCAAATTAAAGGCTGTAACGGCGGAAGTCGTCGGCAAGGCCGCGTTGGAAGGCGATGCGCTCGCGAATGCGGTGTTGCGCGAGGTCGCCGACCACCTGGCGGTGTGGCTGGGCAACATCGTTGATCTGCTCGAGCCCGACGTCATCGTTGTGGGCGGCGGGCTCGGGCACCTGATGGCCAGCTTCTTCGGACACATGCGCGAGCGGATGTCGCGCTGGTCCATAAACCCGCGCTCTTCCGAGATTCCCATCGTCGGCGCCATGTACGGCGCCGAAAGCGGCATTGCAGGCGCCGCCGCCCTGTGGCAGGAAGCTCAGGGTCGTGGCGCCGGCGTGTAATTTCCCGCCGATCTCCGTGTCTCTGTGTCTCTGTGGTGGATGCGCTTACTCCACCAGCACCGCCTTCGCCAGGTTCCGCGGCTTGTCCACGTCCAACCCGCGCCGCACAGCGACGTAATAGGCCAGCAGTTGCAGCGGGACAATTTCCAGCATTGGCAAAAGCAGCTCCGGCGCCGGCGGCACAAAGATCACATGGTCTGCGCTCTCGGCGATCTCGTCATCACCCTCGACGGCCACCGCGATCACCTGCCCCGAGCGCGCCTTCACTTCCTTGAGGTTCGAGAGCGTCTTCTCGTAACGTGTGCGCGAGCCGGCGCTGGCATCGTCCCGTGTTGCAAGAATCACCACCGGCAGGTCTTCATCGATGAGCGCATTCGGCCCGTGCTTCATCTCGCCGGCCGGATGGCCTTCGGCGTGAATATAGGAGACTTCTTTCAGCTTCAAGGCGCCGTCGAGCGCGACCGGATAGTGCACGCCGCGCCCCAGATAGAGGAAGTCCCGCACGCCGCAATACTCCTCCGCGAGTTGCCGGCACTGCCCGGCGGTTTGCAGAGCCGAGTCGATCGCGGCCGGCACGTCGAGCAGCGCGGCGATGCGCTGCCGCAATGCCTCGCCCGACAGGTTGCCGCAATGCTCACCCAGGTACAGGGCCAGCAGGTACAGCACCGCCAGTTGCGCCGTGAACGCCTTGGTGGACGCGATGCTGATCTCCGGGCCGGCGTAGGTGTAGAGCGCGCCGTCGGCCTCGCGCGCAATCGTGGAATCAATCACGTTGCAGATGCCGATGGTCCGACCGCCCCGCGCGCTGGCCTCGCGCAATGCGTTCAGCGTATCCACGGTTTCGCCCGATTGCGTGATCGCGACCACCAGCTCGTTCCCGCCGACGATCGGATCGCGATACGCGAACTCGCTGGCGTGGTCCACTTCCACCGGCAGCCGCGCGAGTTGTTCGATCATGTACTTGCCCGCCAGGCCGGCGTGCCGGCTGGTCCCCGAGCCGACAATCTGGATGCGCCGCAGCGCGCGAAACTCGCTCTCCTCGATTCCCAGGCCGGGGAACACCACTCGTTCGTGCGCTGACGTAAGGCGCGGGACCACCGTTTCGCGCACGCCGCGCGGCTGTTCGTGGATCTCCTTCAGCATGTGATGCGGAAAGCCGGCCCGCTCGGACATTGCAGCTCCCTCTGCCATGGTGGACGCTAGGACTCGAACTCCACGCCGCCGCAGAAAGTGGTGACCACCTCGCCGCTGGGCGTGACCACGACGATGTCGGCCCGCGCTCCCGGCGCAATCCTGCCGCGCTCGCGCTGCCGGCCGATGACGCGCGCCGGGTTCAGCGACGCCAGACGCAGCGCCGGACCGAGCTCCCAGCCGGCGAATTCCATCACGTTCACCACCGCGCGCTCCATCGTGAGCACGCTGCCGGCAAGCTTGCCGTCGTGCAGGCAGCGGTCGCCGCGCACTTCAACGGTGAATGCGCCCAGCTGAAATGTGCCGTCGCCCATGCCGGTAGCGCTGATCGCGTCGGTGATCAGCACCGCGTTCTCCGCGCCCTTGGCTTTCAGGAACAGGCCCACCATGGCAGGATCGACGTGAATGCCATCGGCAATAATGTCGGCAGTCACGCGGTCATCGCTCAGCACGCAGCCGGCGATGCCCGGTTCGCGATGGTCCAGCGCGCGCATGGCGTTGAAGGTGTGCGTCGCATGGCGCGCGCCCGCAGCGATGGCCGCTCGCGCCGCGGCGAGTTCGGCGTTGCTGTGTCCCAGGCTGACGCACACACCATGCCGCACCGCCGCCGCGATCACCTCGGCAGCTCCCTCCAGTTCAGGCGCGATCGTCATCAGCGCGATGTGGCCCTGCGACGCCTGCCAGAAGCGTTCGAACAACCGCACCGACGGGGCGGCGATATCGGCCGGCGGATGCACACCGCGCTTGGCGTGGCTGATGAACGGTCCTTCCAGGTGAATGCCAATCGGCCGCGCCAGCGGGTCGGGATGGTTGCCGGTTATGGCGTCGCCCAGGCGCTCCAGCGCGCGCAGGGTCGCGTCGAGCGGCGCCGTGACCGTGGTAGGGCAGTACGTGGTAACGCCGTGCCGCGCCAGCAGACTTTCCATGGCGGCGCGGCCGTCGGCAGCGGCGCTCATCACGTCGATTCCGGCGCCGCCGTGCACGTGAATGTCCACATAGCCGGGCGCGAGAACATTGGCGCCAAAGTCATTGACGTGCGCGCGTGGAGGAATTGCCACCGCGCTGCGCGGTCCCACCGCCGTGACCACGCGATCCTCGACCAGCACCACGGCGTCGGCAATGCGCTCCAGGGGCGTCCACAGCTCGGCGGCGGTCAGGGCGGTGATCATTGAGTTGGATTGCGGGCGCGAGTGTCTGCGAGCCAGATTCTAACCAATACCGGGCGCTACAAATGTTTGCGACTGAGGAACTCGCGGACCACGTCCTTCACGTCGCGACGTTCGCCGTCCACGGCGTAGTTCATGCGCCGCATCTCGTCTTCGCTGATCTGGCCGGCCAGCTCCGCCAGCGCCGCCCCAACCGCGGGATGCTCCGAGAGCGTCTTCTCGCGCACGATGGGCGCCGCTTCGTAGGGCGGGAAATAATGTTTATCGTCCTCCAGCACAACCAGCCCCAGGGCGGCGATCAAGCCGTCAGTCGCGTTGGCCGCGATCATGTCCACCTGTTTTTCCGTCAGTGCACGATACAGCAGGCCAAGGTCCATCACGCGCGGCGGCTCGGCGAAGTGGAGGTCGTAGGTCCGCGCCAGGCCCTTGTACCCGTCGGGCCGCTCCAAAAACTCGTAGCCCACTCCCAGCCGCCATTGCGGCGTGTGCGGCGCTGCTTGGGATAGCGTGCTGATGCCGAGCCGGCGCGCCTCATTTCCGCGGACCACCATGGCAAACGTGTTGTTGAAGCCGAGCGACGGCCCAACCGCAAGGCCAAAGCGTTGCGCGTATTCACGCTTCACTTCGGCGAACACTTCTTCGCGGCTGCTGCGCGGCGGCTGCTTGAGGATCGCGGTGAGAGCCGTGCCGGTGTACTCCACGTAGACGTCGATGCGTCCAGCCAGGACCGCCTGGTGGCAGATGTACGACCCTGCCAGATAAAACCTGCGGTCCACCGGCATGCCCGTGCGTCGCTCCAGGTGCTGCGCAATCAATTCGCCGAGCACCACCTGCTCGGTGAAGTTTTTCGAACCCACGACCAGGCGATCGCGCCGCGGCGGCCCGCAGGCGCACGCCAGCAGCAGCAACGCGACGACGGTCAGCGCGCGGCGCATGTCACCAGCGCGCCTTCAGCCGCCGCTCCAGCGCGCCCAATCCGACGTCAGCGCCCACGGCCAATGCCGCCGCCGGAATTGCGCCGGCCAGGATGAGCTGGTTGTTCACCATCGCCACCCCGCGAAAAATGAATTCGCCCAGGCCGCCGGCGCCGATCGCAGCGGCAATCGTAGCCACGCCCACGCAGATCACGGTCGCGGTGCGAACGCCTGCGATGATCACGCCCATCGAGAGCGGCAGCTCGATGCGCCACAGCAGCTGCGAATCGGTGAGACCCATGCCGCGCGCCGCCTCGCGGATCGCCGGATCGACACCCGCGATCCCAACGTACGTGTTGCGGATGATGGGCAGCAGCGCGTACAGCGTGAGCGCCGTGATGGCCAGCCGGTCCGCGCGCGCCCCCAGCCACGGCGCGGGCAGTAGAAATCCAAAAAGCGCCAGGCTGGGAATCGTCTGCAGCACGTTCGCCAGCCCGATCACCGGCTTTTGCCAACGGCGGCGCGTGAGCATGATGCCGAGCGGCAGCCCCACCGCAATCGCCAGCAGCATGGAGATGCCCACCAGCCACACATGTTCGAGCACGAGCGTGCTCACCTCGGCGCGGTCTTTCATCATGAATTCGAAAACGTTCATCGCATGCGCATCCTTCGTGCCCTTTGTGGCCGTTCGCGTCCTTCGTGTTTCGCTGTTGACTCTACGCTGTTGACTCAGCTTCCCCGCCCCGAAACGCCGCCACATATTCCCGTACCAGGGGATCGGTTGAGCGCAGAAACTCCGCCGGCGTAAACGGCCCGCGCATCACGCCGGCTTCGAGCAGCGCGATCCGCGATCCCAGCAGCAACGCTTCGTGCAGGTCGTGAGTGACAAAGACGACGGTCTTGGCCAGCCGCCGCTGCAGCGCGCGAAATTCGCGCTGGATCTCGGCGCGCGTTAGCGGATCGAGCGCGCCGAACGGCTCATCCATGAGGAGAATCGGCGGATCGGCCGCCAGCGCGCGCGCAATCCCCACGCGCTGCCGCTGCCCGCCTGAAAGTTGATTGGGATAACGCGAGCGAAATTCGGCCGGCGGCAGTCCGACCAGCTCCAGCATTTCATCCACGCGGGCGCGGATGCGCTCCGCGGGCCATTTTTCCAGGTCGGGAACCAGCCCGACGTTGCGCTCCACCGTGAAGTGCGGGAAAACAACGGCCTCCTGGATGACGTATCCGATGCCCCGCCGCAGGCGGATCGGGTCCCACCGTAGCGTGGAGCGTCCTTCGACGATGACCTCGCCCGATGTGGGCTCCAGCAGCCGGTTGATAAGCTTCAGCGCGGTCGTTTTCCCGGACCCGCTGCGGCCGAGCAGGATGAGCGTTTCGCCGCGCGCGATCTCCAGCGTGAGTTCCCGCAGCAGCGCGCGTCCGCCGTCAACGGTGTACGTCACCCCGCGATACGCGATGGCTGGGCCGTCGCTGCGCTCTCTGCCAGACACAAACCGCTACTTTGGCACGCCGAAGCCGCCAAGCGCCAGCAGGAAGCGCGAAGCATCGCCGTTTGACTTGAATCTTCTACTGCGTCCCCGCCGCGCCCGCCTGCACGCTCACCGCCGGCACATTCTGCTGCCGCACCAGGTCGTTGAATGCGGGAACATCGCTCGCCAGCACTTGTTTCCACTTCGCCAGCTGCTCATCTGACTCGTGGCTCAGCATCTCGAAAACTTCGTATGACTGCTTGGTTGGCGCCGTGTCCGCGCTCTCCACCACACCCGCCAGCGCGGCCAGGCGGTTGTTCAGCTTGATGGGGAAATTCAGCGGATCCTGCGAGCTGCGAGACTTGACCTGGATCAGTTCCTCCTCGATCAGCGACATCTTCTCGTTCAGCTTCTTGCCCGCCTCGGCGATGGCCTTGGCCCCTTCAGACTTCTCCACGTGCCGGTTCAGCTCTTCAATCTGCTTGCGGACGCTGCGAATCTGGTTCACGGCCTCGTGCACCTGGGTCAGCTTCTGATGGATCTGGCTCCGCAGCTCAAATTGCTTTTGCAGGTCAGCCAGCGGCGTCTTCACGCGCGGGTCCGTCCTGATTTCCAGCGGCTGAGTGTACGTTTTTCCGGCGACGGTCAACTTCAGCTGATACGTCCCCGGCAGCACCTGCGGCCCGGCCACGCTGCCCGCCCACAGGGGCGAGTTGGGCACGCGCGGTGCATCGTCCACGCGCAAGTTCCACACGAAGCGGTCGAGCCCCGGCTCGGCTGCCAGGCGGTTTGCCGCGCCTCGGCGAAATTCCGGTGGCGTTTCCGCATCGTTCGGATCAACGTCTTCCGGGCGCTGAATGTTGGAGAAGCGCCGCACGCGTTTGCCTTGCCCGTCCATGATCTCCAGCGTGATTTCCTCTTTCTCCTTGGGCGCGACCTTCAGTTGGTAATAAATCCATGCTCCCGTCGGCGGATTCTGTCCCGCGGGCGCGGTGACCGGAATCTCGAAGCCGGGCCCGCGCAGCCGATACGCGACCGCGGGCGCGTACAGCTTCGTCTCCTGGCTCGCCGGGTCGCCGGAGAACTGACGCACCGGGCTCAGATCGTCCAGAATCCAGAACGATCGGCCATGCGTGCCCACAACCAGCGCCGCGTCCTTCACAACCAGGTCGTGCACGGGCGTGGTAGGCAGGTTGCGCTGCAGCCACGGCTGCCAGTGCGCGCCGTCGTCCCAGGAGACGTACAGCCCGCTCTCCGTGCCCGCGTACAGCAGCCCGCGCCTGACTGGATCTTCGCGGACGGCGTGCAGCACGGCGCCCTGCGGAATTCCGGTGGTCACCTTCGACCAGCTCTTGCCGTAGTCCCCCGTCTTGAAGATATACGGCGCCCAGTCGTCCATCTCGTGCCGGTCCACCGCGACATAGGCCACGCCCGCTTCATGCGGCGACGCTTCCACCATGTTGACGCGCCCCCACTCGGGCATGTCTTTCGGCGTGACGTTGGTCCACGTCTTGCCCGCATCGCGCGTGATCTGCACCAGCCCATCGTCGGTGCCCACCCAGATCAGGTCTTTCTCCTTCGGCGACTCGGCCACGCTGAAGATCGTGTCGTAGTACTCCACGCTGGTGTTGTCTTTGGTGATCGGCCCGCCCGAGGGCTGCTGCTTCGACTTGTCGTTGCGCGTCAGGTCGGGCGAGATCGCCGTCCAGCTCATGCCCTTGTCGGTGCTCTTGAACAGGACGTTGGCGGCGTGGTAGATCACGTTCGCATCGTGCCGCGAGATGATGATCGGCGCCGTCCACTGGAAGCGATACTTAAGGTCCGAGGCGCCGTGGCCCATCGGATTGTCGGGCCACGGATTCACCTGCTGCTCCTGCCCGGTCCGCCGATCCAGCCGCGTAATCAACCCGCCGTAGGAGCCGGCATAAATAATGTTCTCCGGATCGTTCGGATCGGGCGCGATGTATCCGCTCTCGCCGCCGCCTACGTCGTAGTAGTCGGCGCGGCCAATCACGCCGCTGTCACTGCGGCTGGCAATCGCGACCGTGGTGTTGTCCTGCTGCGCGCCGTACACCCAGTACGGCCAGCGATTGTCGGTGATCACGTGGTAGAACTGCGCCGTCGGCTGGTTGTCCTGCCCGGTCCAGGTCGCGCCGCCGTTCACGCTCACGTTGGCGCCGCCGTCGTTGGAGTTGATCATCCGCTGCGGATTGTTGGGATCGATCCACAATCCATGATGATCGCCGTGCGGCGCCGGCACCGGCGTGAACGTCCGCCCGCCGTCGTTCGAGCGATACATGCTGGTGTTCAGCACGTACACCGTGTCCGGGTTCTTCGGATCAGCGAAGATGTGCGTGTAGTACCACGCCCGCTGCCGCAGCCGGCGCTCGTCGTTCATCAGCCGCCAATTTTCGCCGCCGTCGTCGGAGCGGAAGACCCCGCCGTTTTCGGCCTCCACCAGCGCGTACACGCGATTCGGGTTCGTTCCCGAAACGCTCACGCCGATCCTGCCGAGAATCGTCTTCGGCAGGCCTCCGCCCGTGATCTGCTTCCACGTGCTGCCGCCGTCGGTGGATTTGTACAAGCCGCTGCCCGGGCCGCCGCTCTCCATGCTCCACGGCGTGCGGTGCGCCTCCCACAGCGACGCGAACAGGGTGTTCGCGTTCGTGGGGTCGAAGGTGATGTCGATCGCGCCGGTCTTGTCGTCCTTATACAGGACCTTCTGCCAGGACTTGCCGCCGTCGACCGAGCGGAAGACGCCGCGGTTCACGTTCTGCCCGTACACGTGTCCCATCGCGGCCACGAAAACGGTGTTGGGATCGCGCGGATGCACGATCACGCGCCCGATCGTCTGCGTGTCGTCGAGCCCCACATGCGACCACGTCTTGCCCGCGTCCATGGATTTGTACACGCCGTTCCCGGCGACGATATTGCCGCGAATGCACGCCTCACCCGTGCCGACATAGATCACGTTCGGATCACTCTCCGCCACCGCGATGCTGCCGATGGAACTAACACCGCGCACCTTGTCGAACACCGGCGTCCAGCGCAGCCCGCCATCGGTGCTCTTCCACACGCCGCCCGCCACAGCGCCGAAGTAATAGACGTTGGGCTGGCTCGGCACGCCCGCCACAGCGAGCGCGCGCCCCCCGCGAAACGGACCGATCTGCCGCCAGGTCAGCGCGCGAAAGGCCTTCTCTTCGGCCGTCGTTGCCGGAGCTTCGCCGGCGCTGCCTGCTGATTCGGGCGTCTCCTTCGCGCGGCCCTCGGGTTGTGCCGCCTTCTTCTCCTCCGCTGCGGCAGCTTTCCACTTCTGCTCCGGCTGCTGCTGCGCCGCCGGCTTCGGCTGCTGCGTGTCCGCCTTCGGCTTTTCTTGCGCAAATGCAAACAGAATGGAAGAGACGGCAACAATCACGACCAGCGGAAACAGGCGAGCGCGCATCGAGCCCCTCCAGGATGATGAAAAGGACTGGCTATCCTAAAATCCAACGAAGGAAATGGGAAGTGGCCGCCGGTTGGGAAAGGTCGTAAAGTAGCCGCCGTGGACCCGCTCCGCATCCCCGAACGGTTCAACGCCGCCGCGTACTTCGTGGACCGCCACCTGGCGGAACATCGGTACGCGAAGGTCGCCTTCGAGTGCGGCGGCGAGCGTGTAACCTATGCGGCGCTCTACGAACGCGTGAATCGCTGCGGAAATGCGCTGCGCCAGCTCGGCGTCCGCGCCGGCGATCGCGTCATCCTGCTGCTGCTCGATACTCCCGCGTTTGCCTGCGCATTCTTTGGCGCCATCAAAATCGGCGCCGTGGCTGTCCCGGCGAACGTTCTGCTGAAGCCCTCAGACTGGCAGCACATTCTGGCCGACTCCGGGGCGTGCGCCGTGGTCGTGGCGCTCGAATTGCGGGATGAGTTCCTGAAGGTCGATCGCACCAAGCTGCCGAACCTCAAGTTCGTGCTCGTTGCCGGCGGAGAGTCGCTCCCCGGCGCGCTCAGTCTTGCTGACGCCATGTCCGCTGCCTCGCCCGCGCTCGATCCCGCCGCAACCGGAAAGGACGAACCCGCGTTCTGGCTGTACTCCTCCGGTTCGACGGGCGTGCCGAAAGGATGTGTCCACCGCCATCGCGACATGCTCGTCTGCGCCGAACGCTATGCCAAGGGTGTGCTTGGAATTCGCGAAGGCGACCGTTTCTTTAGCGTCGCCAAGCTCTTCTTTGCGTATGGGCTCGGCAACGGGCTCTACTTCCCGCTTGCCGCCGGCGCAACCGGCATTCTGTGGCCCGGGAGCACCTCGCCCGCAAACATCTACTCGGTCATCGAGCGCACGCGCCCGACGTTGTTTTTCTCCGTGCCCTCGAACTTTGCCGCGCTCCTCGCCACCACACGCGAAGGCCGCGACTACGATCTCAGCAGCATCCGCTACGCCGTTTCCGCCGGCGAATCGCTGCCCGCCTCGCTCTATCACCGCTTCCATGAGCGTTTCGGAGTCGAAATCCTCGATGCCATCGGTTCCACCGAGTGCCTGCACATGTTCATCGCCAACCGGCCCGGCGCCGCCCGTGCCGGCTCCAGCGGCCAGATCATTCCCGGATACGCAGCCCGCCTGCTCGACGAAAGCGGCCAGCCGGTCGCGGCCGGCGAAATCGGCAACCTGTTCATCCAGAGCGACGCCACCTGCATTGAGTATTGGAACCAGCCGGAGAAGACGCGCGCCACCATCCGCGAAGGCTGGATCCGCACCGGCGACAAATATCGCGTGGACGCCGACGGCTACTACTGGTACGCCGGCCGCTCCGACGACATGCTGAAGGTTTCAGGGATGTGGGTCAGTCCGGTAGAGATCGAGGCCGCGCTCATCGAACACCCCGCCGTCCTCGAAGCGGCGGTTGTCGGCCGCGAAGATGGCGAGCGCCTGGTGAAGCCAGCCGCCTACGTCGTGTTGCGCGACGCCGCTGGAACCGATGCGCTCGCCGCCGAGCTTCAGCAGTTCGTCGCGCAGAAGCTGGCCGCCTACAAGCGTCCTCGCTGGGTGGAGTTCCTGCCGGAGCTGCCCAAGACGGCCACGGGGAAAATCCAGCGCTTCAAGCTTCGCTGAAAGAAAGACCGCCACGGATTCTCGCGGCTGAACACGGATCGCTTCTTGGTCACAAAATCCGTGTCATCCGTGTTCATCAGTGGTGAGTTCTACCGCTTCTCCCCGTGGTGATGGTCGCTTTCCGTCGGCAGGCCGGCATCGATCCAGCCTTTCTTCCCTTCGGCGTAGTCCCTGATGTTGGTGTATCCCATGGCCGTCAGTTCACGGGCGGCCTCTTCGGACGCGTGTCAGGTCATGCTGCCGCAGTAGACGACAATGTCCGCGTTCTTGTCCGGCAGCAGCTGCGGCCCGAGTTCCCGCACCTTGTCGAGCGGCAGATTGATCGCTCCGGGAAGGTGCGCATGGTGATAGGTCTCTGAAGGCAGCGTCTCGACCAGCACGAACTTGTCTTTGCCCTCGATCTTGCGTTTCAACTCATCGCGGTTGATGACTCCAGCCATCTCGCCTCCTCTCCTTGTGGGATGCGCGGTCCCGCAAAAGGAGGCAGCTCCGTAGTTACTAACTAAAAACAGCCTCCGGCACGACGCCAGAGGCTGTTGAGTTTGCAGCAGAGCTACTTCCCGTTCAAGGTCAGCGGACTGCCGACGCCGGTCACGAAGTCGTATCCGGCTTTGGCGGCGAAGCTCTCTTTTCGCGGCCTTGGCCCAGAAGTGACGCTTCAGTAACCAATTCCGGTGACCGTGCGCAACCTTCACGGCCCGAATGACCGCTGTTTTGCACAGCTTTTTCAACAACTTACGCAAGATTTCCCTGTTGACGCCGCCTCCACCACCCGCCACAATCCCCGAGCACCCATGCTGTTCTACCTCTCCGGCGCCATCGAGTACGCTCCCGACCGCGGCACCGGCTGGCGCGCGGAGATTTCACCCTTTCTGCAGGCTCTTGGTCACCAGGTCTACGATCCGGCCGCCGACCATCGTAAGAACCTGACCGAGGACGAGGCACAAAACTTTCGCCGATGGAAGACCGACGATCTGCCGCGCTTTCAGCGCACCATCCGAAAGATCATCGCCTGGGACCTGGACTGGATCGAGCACAAGGCCGGCTGCGTCCTTGCTTATTGGGACCAGTACTCCGGCCGGGGCGCCGGCTCGCAGGCGGAACTCACCTTGGCGCACCGCCGCGGCCTTCCCGTCTACCTGGTCTGCGGCATGCCCGTGAGCGAAGTGAGCGGGTGGATTCTCGGTTGCGCCACCGAAGTGTTTCGGGATTTCGAAGAGCTGCGCGCTTTTCTGCTCAAGCAATCGGGGCCCGGGGATGCCCGGCCTGGCGATCAGCTCACCGTTGCGGCTGATCGCTGACCGGCTGATAAACTTTTTTTGGGGAGACCATGAACCTTACCAAGGGCAACATCGGCTGGATCGAAGTGATCTGCGGTCCCATGTTCAGCGGCAAGAGCGAGGAACTCATCCGCCGCCTTCGCCGCGCCGAGATCGCGCGCCAGCGCATGCAGATTTTCAAGCCGGTGATCGATCAGCGCTACGGCGACGACCACATCGTCTCGCACAGCGACGCCAGGATCCGCTCCGTCTCCGTACGCGACGCTGCCGATATCGAATCGCGCCTCGACCTGCGCACCGAGGTCATCGGCATCGACGAGGCGCAGTTTCTCGGCATGGAAATGGTTCCGCTGGTCATCCGCCTCGCCGACATGGGAAAGCGCATCCTGATCGCCGGCCTCGATACCGACTATCTCGGCCGCCCGTTCCATCCCATGCCCGAACTGCTTGCCGTGGCCGACGAGATCACCAAGACGCTCGCCATCTGCATGCAGTGCGGCAACCCCGCCAAGCACACCCAGCGCCTGGTGGCCAGCGAAGACCTGATCGTGGTCGGCGCCGCCGGCATGTACGAAGCCCGCTGCCGCCGCTGCTTCGAGCCCAACCTGGCCAAGGTGGCGCAGGAAAAAGCATCGGAAAATGGCAAGGTCCAGCCGGCATCGCCTGCCGTCACCGCCGGATCGGCCTGAACTGTCGTCTGTTGGCGCAACTGCCGGGCAGATTCCCGGGTTGTCTTGGAGCGATCACCGCGGCCAACGGAGGCGCCTTCCTGGCCAAGCGGCTGCTTTCTGCAAGTGTCGCAGTCGCACTCACCGCGCTGTTGGCCGCCTGCGGCGGCGGCGTAAGCCACGTCACCACGCCCTCGGCTCCGCCCCCTGCTTCCGTCACCATCTCCGGGCAAAGTGGCGCGCTGAACGACGCGAACGCTTCCCGGACGTTCACCGCCACGGTGGTGAACACCGCCAACACGGCGGTCACTTGGTCAGTGGTTCAGGGCGGTGGCGGAACCATCACCGGCTCCGGCGTCTACACCGCGCCGGCAACTCCGGCGACTTATGGCGCCAATCCCACCTTCCCCTACACCATCGAGGACTTACCCGCCGCCGAATTGACACCGTGCTGGCGCGCCGCGTCGCCAACAACGACAAACGCCCAAGGTCTTCGCCCGGGCGCTTGCAACTGGAAACTGGAAACTCGAAACTCCGTTTATGGCGTTTTCTTCTTCTCCTGTTTCTTCTGCTCGTCCTTTTCGATCTTCTCAATGTCTTTGCGCAATTCAACGAGTAGCGCAGGGTCGCGGCCCCTCAGCCCGCTGGGACCGCTCTTCGACCACACCACCATGCCTCCCACGCCACGCGCGTCATAGATGCGCAGCATGTCGTCGCTGGGCCCGGTTTCCACTCCGACCGTTTGCCCGACCCCGATGGGAACATTCCGAGGAAGACCGACACGCGAATCGCCGCTGGGAAATGGCCCGTTCCCCACGCCGACCCCGCCGGTCGCTGCCAGCACCCTTCCGGCGCGCACCTCGAAGATCAGGTCGGCATTCTCGTTCATATAAACCAGCTTGTATCTGCCCCACTTTTTCAGGGCCTGTTCCACGGCGGCAATCGCGGCCCGATCGTCAGGATTTGTGCGCATGTCGTACTCATCGCCCGTGAATCCGACCACGCGCACGTAGGTCGCGTTCACCAGCATCTTGTTCTTTGGATTCTCACCGGCTACGCCGAACAGCGGCGTGAACAGGAAAGTGATGGAAGCGATCAGTGCGCGGCGCCGCATCATGTACCTCGCGCTGGAAATGAAGATCTATATGCGAGGCCCAACTCTACCAGAATCTACGGCTGCACTGACCAAGTGCGTCCGCCGTCGATCGTGGACCAAACCTCGCCGCTCGAGGTATGCACATGGCCATGGATCGTGTCGGCGAATTCGATGCGCGTGACGTCGGACGTCAGCTTGCGGTCGCCTGCTTCAGGAACCACCGCGTGCCAGCGGACGCCGCCGTCGTCGGAGTGATACAGCGCGCCCTTGGCGCCGCCCACCCACACGTCGGAATTGTTGGCGTTGACCGCCCGCCACACCCCGCCCTGGCCAACATTGACCGTCTGCCAGCTGCGGCCCTCGTCAACCGAGCGCATCAGCGCGCCCAGCGACACGTTCCATCGCGCGTTCAGCAGGACCGCAGGCGCCTCAGATTCACTCGCGCCGCTCTCCGATGCCCGCAGGCTCGTGCCCAGCAGGCTCTTGCTGTTGGCGAAACCAGTGGTCTTGCCCAGCCGCCCAACAAAGCCCGCCTTGTTGTTGCGGTTCTCGCTCGCAACCGTGACCGGAGTGCTCGGACCGCGACGCGCCTCAGCGCTTGCCGTTCCGCCGATCAACGGCGTGCTGCCCCAGGGCGTCGGCTGGCCCTGCAGCGAGAAGGTCTTCTCCGGCTGCGGCACCATCTCAAAACCGCCTGCGCTGGTCTGCGGCTGCACCTCAACCAGCGGAGTTGAGCCCGCTGACACCGCCACCACGCTCGAGGGTTCGTCCACGTGCGCCTGTTCGGCGGTTGCAACCGGGCTGGTCGGTTTCGGCGCTACCTTGTCCAGCGGCCTTGCCGGCACGCGAGCGGCGCTTGCCACCTCCATGCGTTCCGGCGCACGCTTCGCCGAAGCGGGCGCCGCAAGTGCCTCTTTTGATTTCTCCCTTACATCGGGGGAAGGGCGGTCGCTGGCGGCGACCGTCGTCTCGGCCTTCTTCGGCTCGGTCTTGGATCCGCTCTTGCCCTGCGCGGGGACTGCCTCTCGCGTCACCGGCGCCACCGAGTTGGAACTGGAGCGCGCGCTGGCAACTTGGTTCGCCGGCGGGCGGGACGGCTGATTGCGATACAGCGCGATCCCGATAACTCCCACCGCCACCACCGCTGCTGCGCTTCCCCAGCGCAGCACCGGCCAGCGCAACCACGAACTCGCGTCGCTCACCGGCCCTTGCACCAACGCTGGTGCAACAGACTCCGGCGCCGCCAGCGCAACCACGTCGCGGCACATGCCGCAAGCCGCCAGGTGCTCCACAACCTGCTCACGCTCCTGCCCCGCCAGCGCCTGCTCCATGAAGCCGGTCAGCAGGTCCGCGTCGGGATGGTTCGCCATGGCGTGCTTCTGCCGTTCGGCCGGGTTCTGGTTCGCCCCGCTGCCGTTGCCGGGACGCACCGGCCCTGCTGCCGCGCGCAAACGATCAACTACGATCTTGGGAAGCTGCCCCATTTTCCTGCTGTTCCTTGTCCCCGAACGGCCGTTCTTTGCCTATATTCAGAACGCCGCCGGCGGTGTTTCTTGCGCTTGCGAAACCCGCGTCCAGCCTATGTTTCCACGTTGCGCTGCTTGACCGGCGCCTCCTGGGCGCTCAATCGCGCCCGCAGATTCACCTGCAAGTCCCGCACGTCTGCCTCTAACGCCTCCTCGGCCTGGCGCCGGCTCATGCCCTGGTGCAGCAGGCCCTCGCGGACCGCCGCATGCAGTGACTTCGTAATCTTGTCCAGCCTGCGGCTGATGGTGGATTCGTGTACCCCAAGCGACTTGGCGATTTCCGCCAGCGTCCGCTCATCCAGAAAATAGGAGGCGAGCACATAGCGGTCCTCGGCAGGCAACTTGCCCAGCGCCTGGTCCACCGCCTGGACCAGCCTGGGATCGGCCGGCTGCTCCTCTACCCGCTCGGCGGCGATAAACTGGTGTCCCGCCTCTTCCTCCTCATCCAGGCTGACCAGCCGGCGACGGCTGCGGTAGCGGTCCACGTGCTCCTGCGCCAGGACCGTGCGCAACCAGCCCTCCAGCGATCCGCGGCCCATGTACGACGCCAGCTTCGACACCCGGCGCCCGTCGCGCTCATTCATTCCATACAGGTTGGCGTAGAGCGAATCGGCCAGCTCCCGCGCTGCCGACTCCTCGCGCGCGATGGCCCAGGCCGCGTCATAGAGCTTTTCGCGATAGCGGGCAAGAAAGATGTCCCACGCTGCCTCGATGCCCGCGGCGCAGGCCCGCGCCAGCGCCAGCTCTTCCAGCTTCAGGCCGCGCCAGAACTCCGCCGCTTCCTTGGCTGCTGCGGTGGCCGGCAGGTACTTTTGCGCCGCTTCGCTGAGCGCCTGCGAAAACGCCGCCTCGCTGAGCCCGAACTTCGACGCGCCCGACTGGGCAAACAGCTTGCGCAGCACCGGACGCACTTCCGCCAGCCAGCGAGTCCCGGCCGGTGATTGGGCGCTTCCGCTCATGACGGGGATTTCTGGATGTTACCAATTTCGATGCAAAAAGGGCACCCGCGGACGTTCACAATTCCAGTGGGGTTAGTGCCCGGCCGGACATGCACCCTGCATTCGCAGGGGAGGAATTTAGCAACATGAGACGCAGTACGTGGTTTTCTGCGACCGCCGTCGTCTCGGCGCTCGCCATGCTCCTGGTGTTCTTCGGGATGCTTCCGGCTTCATCGGCTTATGCCGGCGAAGCCACTCCCACCCAGGGATACAAAGTTCTTTCACCCATCACCCATGCCAATCTGACGATTTTTCCCGTCGTCGCCTCCAGCGCTCGTGACACTTCGGGATTTCTCACGCTCGATGAAGGCCTTCGCTCCGGTGAAGTCGTGGTCACCGAAGCAGGACGCATCGCCATGGTCCGCCGTCCCGGACAACGCGATTGGTTGCCCAACGGCGGCGCGCAGGTCAACAACCTGGTGCTGGTGAACAACTCCAAGCGGCCGCTGCTGCTGCTTGCCGGCGAAATCGTGACCGGCGGCAAGCAGGACCGCGTGATCGCCACGGACCGCATCGTGCCTGCGGGCAGCGACCCGATGGACCTGGGCGTCTTCTGTGTCGAGCCCGGCCGCTGGACCGCGACCTCAGACAAGTTCGGCGGCTTCTCCCAGATGGCGCAACCCAGCGTTCGCCACAAGGCCATGGGCGCCAAAAGCCAGCAGGAGGTGTGGGCCGAAGTCAACAGCTCCAAAGACAGCGCCACCCGGAACGTCGCGGCGGCATCGCCTGCGGCAGCAGCCAGCCTCGGCGGGACATCCTCCTACGCGCGCGTGATGGGCAACGATGAAGTGAAGCGCCAGGTCGACGCCATCGCCGCTCCCGTGCAGGCCAGCTTTACCGGCGTGCTGAACGAGCTGCGCGATCGCAACGCCGTGGGCGTGGTGGTGGCCGTCAACGGGCGCATCATCTGGGCCGACATCTTCGCCAGCACCTCCCTCCTGGAGAAGTATTGGCCCAAGCTTTCGCGCTCGTATGCGGCCGAAGCCTACGTTCGCGGCGGCAACGCCAGCAGCGTGGACCTCGCCGCCGCCCAGCGCTTCCTCAACGAAGCCAGCGGCACGCGCGAGGTCAGCGAAGTCGAGCCCGGCGTCTATCGCCACACCGAGGTATCCGGCAACGGCTATCGGGTGTTCGAACTGACGTCGCTTCTGCCCAAGACCGGCTTCGACCTCCACATCGCCAAGATGGCGGAGTAGGCCTTACACCACAAAGGCACAGAGACACAGAGGAGACAGATCTCAATAACCTTCTCTGTGACTCTGCCTTTGTGATGGATTCAGTCGCTGGCGTTATCGCCTGCCAAGGGCGATGACGGGCCGATTCAGATACCAACCGATCATGCCGGCCCGGATTTGCTGAGATACCAGATGAGCAAACCCACTGCCAGAACGAAATCAAAAATGATGCCTAGCGGATGGTAATAGTCATACCAGACATTCAGGAGGACCAACACTCCGACTATCACCCATAACGCGGGCGAGCGTCTCAACCGACCAGAGGAAGGAGCTTCCGTGAGTTCACGAATTTGTCGGCCGATGCCCCTTGAAGGCGAATCTGCCGAGAAGATAGATTGATGCCGAGTAGGAGATGGCAGTGAAGACTACAGTTTCGATCGTCGCATAACCACCTCCGCCACCGGCCCGGAAACTCATTGCCCCACTAAGGCCAAAAAAGGGCTTCAGCGGGCCACCCGTCCAACGGGGATCTTTTCAATGCAGCTCCTTCAAGAATGCCTTGCCGCGCATGGCCAAGGCAATAATCAAAGCCATTCCGACAGCTTCAATGACGCCGGTTACTACGACAGTGCGAAAGTAAACGAAGCATTCCAAGCGCGCAGCGCCCACACCACGACACCGTGAAGCACGGCCAATACGCCTATTACATTCCAGAATTTCCAATCCCTCCAGCGTCGCCTAAAACCCGTGAGGACTGACCAAAATACGCCGATGGTTAGCACAAGCATTAACGTGGCGTCTGCAGGCAAAACATCGCTAAAGTATGAGCTAATAGCGAACAAAGCGACGCCAAGCAAAACAGATGGAATAAGCCAAGACAGACTGTTGCCGTGCCCCTTTTTAGAACTTTCCGCAATTTCCCGCATCAACCTGCTCCTTATAATACCGAGCTGCTTCGGAGCGGCGTAAAACCCTGCTGCTACCGCTAGAAATCGTCCAGCGAAGCCTCCGAGTGTTCTCCCGGCTGTGGTTACTGTCTGTCCGGCCGAGCCACCCAGTTGAAGAGTGCCGGCCGTAAGTGCGACAAAATCTGGGCTCCTCAAGTATTCTGCGCCCTTCTTTGCAACTTCAATGCCTGAGCCGATGGGGTCGGAAGGATCGATGTTGTTTCCCAAGGGTATGAGGCTGGTACCGAATTTGAAGGCAGTCTTGACCAGGCACCCATTCGCATCTCGATAGTCTTGGGCGGTTGGCTGATAAGGGGCAGGAGGTTGTTCAGGAGCCCGCCTGATCATTGGCCCGCAAGGGCGTCCGCGGACATCGTCCGACTGGCACACCGAGAAGACCGGTCTCCACGCCGGCAGCCAAATTATTTCCAGCGCGCCGGGCGGCAAGAATCCAGTCGGATTGGCGGTGACAGTTACACTTATGGTAGTTCCAGTTCCGCCTCCCCCTAGGCGGTCGTCATACGTCGCCTGAAAGCTGCTGCTGCCGCTCTTGCTCACGTTCCCGAACGCATCATAGGTGAACGTCTGCTGCCACTGCGCGCCACCGGTACCGCAGCTGACCGAGGCAATTCTTGCCAGTGCGTCATGGGTATAGGTGCACGACTTGTTGTTGGCGTTGAACGCGTCGGTGATGTTCAGCGAGCCCAGGGTGCCGTTCGTATTCCACACGAGTGACGCGGTGAACTGCTGCCCATTCACGTTGAACGTAAACTGCGACATTCGGTTCGTGTTGGAATCGTAGCTGTACGCATCGGTATCGGCCGAGTTGGAGCCGTAGGTGACCCCCGACACCAAACCATTCGCCTGATTTCCGCTGTTATACCCCGTGGCCGTGACAGGGTTCTGGCCTGACGAAGCGCTCACCGTCTTAGGCCTGCCTTCGGAATCCACGTCATAAGTAGACACTAGAAGTCGAGCCGCAGTGCGAACTGGATCTGCCGCCCTGAGTTGTCGATGGTCTTGGTGATCTTCCCGAAGCTTGACAGGGCTGCCGTCGAAGACGGTCCGGCGAAGATCGGAGTGTTGAGCAGCTTAAAGAAGTCAGCCCGGAAGCGCACGAACGTTTGGTCACCAAGCGCCCGGATGGGGAAGCTCTTCACCAGCGCCATGTCGAACCGTTGCTGGAATGGTGCGCGAAAGACGCCGCGGTTGCTTGGGCCAATCAATCGCCCGCTCCCGGTAACCGTGTAAATCTGGTTCCCGGGTCCGTAGAAGGGCGACATCGGGCCAATCGTGCCGGTGACCAACGGCGTCCTGGAAACGCAAGCAGGATCCAAGTATTGGATGGTAGACGTACTTGTGTTCAGACCGAGGGTCAGGCTGCAGTTGGGAAGAATCACACCGTAACCAGAAACACCACTCAGCGAGGTCGAGAATACGGATTGGGTGACATAGCCGGGCAGTCCGGACTGGAGCGTGGTCAGACCAGAAACCGCCCACCCGCCGATCAGATGCTTGCTCCAATTCTGCGTCGGTCCAGGCAAATCGTACAGATACGTGATCACCAAGCGATGCGGCGTATCGAACGTGGACAGGCCACGGTTCAGGCTGGTGAGCCAAGGATTGCCGGGATTACCGATTCCCGGCTCGAAGCCAACGGTTGATGCAGTGTCGTCGATCGACTTGGACCAAGTGTAGGCCGCCTTGAAGAAAAGGTTCTTCGACATCTGGTGACTGACCGTGAGCAGCATGGCGTGGTAGATCGAACTGCCGTTTCCCGCCATATAGAAAATGCCGCCATTCGCGATGCCGACAAAGGGCACGCGGGCGTCGCGGTTCGCGACGCTGTTGGTCACGATCCCGAACGGACCTGCATTGCTGGCGTTGCGCAGTTCTGACGAGTTCGGGTTGAGAGCGGTCTGCAGCTTGACTCCGTGAGAGCCGGCGTAGCCCAGTTCCGCCGTCCAATTCTTCAGGAACGCGTACTGCAAGGCCAGGTTCCACGATTCCTTGTACGGGGGCTGTATGTTGCGATCAATGGCCGAGACGTAAAACTGATCGCCATTGAAGATGGGCGCTCCACTGGTGGTCAGACCGGTCAAAGTCGGCCAGCTTGACGGCCAAATCGGAAACTTGTCGGGAGTGGGCAAGGTCGGGAAAGGATTCGCTAGGTTCATTTTCGGCGGGTTACTTGGATCGTAAACGGTGACTGCGCTTGTAGCGAACGGTGGGTTGCTGATTGTCTGCAGTGCCTGCATGGCGGCGAGCCGCTCGTAGTACATGCCAAATCCGCCGCGCAGAGCCAGCTTGCCATTCCCGAAAACATCAAGCGCGAAGCCGACGCGTGGGGCGAACTTGGAATCTCCCTTGTCGCTCAGCGTGGAACGGGAGGCGCCCGGCGTACCAAAATTGGGGAGCGCTGAGGGCAGGACAAACGCATTCTGGTACCCGGACCCGCCGTAAAGGGCTGTGTTCGGATCCACGAGGTTGGGATCGAAGTTGGAAATGCGGTTGTTCTTCTCGGTAGTGTTTCCGAGGTAGTCCCAGCGCAAGCCAAGGTTCAGCGTTAGCCGATTGGTGACGCGGAAATCGTCCTGGATAAAGGAGCTGATATCGCGTGCGCGGAACGCAAACCGCTGCAGCCCGCTGCCGAGCGAGATGTAATACGGGGCGCCACGGAGGAAATCCTGGAATGTCGAAAATTCCAGGCTGCCGCGGTCGGGGGAGGGCGCGAAATTGAATTGGTATGGGCGATACTCGCCGCCGACGCGGATCGTGTGTTTCCCATGCGCCCACGAGATCGTGTCGCGAACGTCGCTGGAGAAGTTGTGCTGCTTCTGCTCGACCGAGACGCTGGCCCCGGCGAAGCTTGACGTACCGTCGTCGAACAAGAGGCTGGGGAGGGCAGGCGCGTATGACTCGTTAAACCGCGTCATGCCTACGTCGGATGGTTTGACCGGATTTCTGGAGGAAATGTCGCGGATGTTATAGGTGAACCCGGCGACGATCTCGTTGATGACCGTGCTCGAGAACATTTGCGTGTCGCGAACGGATAAGTTGTCGTTACGCAACGGATATTGGTATGGCTGCCCGGCGCCGCCGTTGGCGCCGGAAGGGTTGAAGAACAGGCCCTTGCTGTAGAAGTAGCTGACAGCCAGATTATGGGGGATGGCGGCGGTCGAGAACGATCGGTCGAAGCGCCCGTTCACCTGATTGGCGCTGTAAGCGACTGGCGCGGAAAATACCCAGGGCTGGAGGAGCTGGCCAACCGAGCCTTGGCCGCTCGGAACCAGGAAACCGCCAAAGGGACCGGAGTGCTGGAGAATCTTCAGTGCCACCGGATCGATTTGGTTTGCAGGCACTCCGAAAGCGGCGGCCAGGCTGTTGGCGTCGCGTGTGCTAGGAAACACTGGGAAGAACCCGCTGCCCGAGCCGGCCACACCGTTGCGCTGACGCATTCCTTCGTAGTTGACAAAGAAATACCCCTTGTTCGTCGCGGGATGGCCGATCGGCCCGCCCAGCGAGCCGCCGAACTGATTCTGCTTCATGATCGGCCTCGGCTTGCCGGCGCGGTTGAGGAAGAAATCGTTCGCGTTCAACACCGTGTTACGGAAGTATTCGTATGCCGTGCCGTGAAAACTCGACGTTCCAGACCGCGTGATCAGGGTCACATTGCCGCCGCCGCTGAATCCGGTAGTCGCGTCATACAAGCTGGTTTGGGTACGAAACTCCTGGACCGCGTCGGGATTGGGGATCGGCACCACCCCCAATGCCAGCGAGTGAAACTCGAAATTGTTGGCATCAACGCCATTCAGCATGTAGTTGTTCGCGGTGTCGCGCGATCCAGTCACGAACATCGCTGTCGATCCTTGCAGAATCGTTGCCGAGGGCGAGGAAAGATTCGTACTCACTCCGGCGTCTGTCGCCAGCAGCTCAAACGGATTCCGCGTGGCCAGCGGAATGTTTGTCACCACGGTGGAAGGCAAGGTGGCGCCGAGAGTCGGGTTCGTGGTTTGAACGACCTCGGCTGCGCCGCTCACTTCCACCTTCACACTGGCCCCGCCCACAATGAGGTGGATGTTCGCCGTAGTGACCTGCGTCACAAGCACAGTAATGTCTTTCGCCACGGCCACCTGGAAGCCGGAGTGCTCCACAGTCACGGAGTATCCGGAGGCTGGCTGCAGGAACGCGAACGTGAAGGTCCCGTTGGGCTGTGTCTTGGTGTCGCGGGAGACGCCGATCGTTTCGTTACTGAGCTTCACATTGGCGTCGGCGACTACTGCGCCGCTGGGATCAATCACTGTGCCCGTAATCGCGCCCGTAGTCGAACTGGTCTGAGCCGCCGCGAACGGGGCGACACTGAGAACCGAAAATAGACAAAACACGCGAACAAATTTGTATAGCCGCTGTTTCATATCGCCTCCATTCGGCAGCCGCAGCGCGAGGGCCCGGCCGCAAGACTGTTTCGAACTTGTAGAACGCGTTCTCATGCAATCGTCCCTTTTCCCTGTCCCTTTGTTTCCCGGTGCTGGCGACGGCGCGGATCAAACCGCACCAGACCGGAGCAGATCAACTTGAGCCCCGCCAAGAGTCGTAAATATCGGTAAGGCGGTGACCAACAGGCTGGACCGCCACATCGTCAAGTTGGTGTTGGGCACAACATTGACAGACACAATTCGCCTTCCTCGCGGGAGTCTTTCAAGCCGGAGGTTTGACCCCAAGATCACGGCAGCACGAAGATAGGGGGCATTCTTTCGTACTTCCGTGGGATAGTAACAATAGCGCAAAAGGGGGTGCTTGTACAGAGATAACCCCTTCTTGAGGAATGGAATGAGCGCAACCATTGTTATATATATGTATATTTTGTTGATCCGGGGGGGTTGTTGCAAACCCCAACTCGTCTTAACTCGCAATCAACTCGGCAGCGTCCGAGGTCGCAGGGCAATTGCGGTCAGATGGCCGAGATTCCGCTGGCCCGCGCGGGACTCTTCTGATGATCGACCGTCCCGCCGCCCGCCGGTGCCTTAGGGGTGGCGACCATCGCACTCGATGCGCGTCCGGATGGAGATGGCTCAAAATACGTAGACGCGACCGCGGTCTTACTGGCTGGAAGTGTAATCACTGACCACTTGCATGAACCTATAAGCCTCGACAATGTCTTTGCCAGTGAATGCGGACGCTGGATCGTGGCCGCACTGCGCCACCGCAAGTTTTTCAGCGTGCCGGAACTCAATCAGGCGATCCGCGAGTTGCTGGTGCGACTGAACGAGCCTCCATTCCGCAAACGCGACGGATCGCGGGCCACCTGTTTCAGAGCTGGAAAAACCCAGCTTCGCTTCCTGGGCGTAACATGTCGCAATGACCAAAGCCACACGCGGGGCGAGTACTCCGAAAGTCCCAGCGGTCTAACCGCAAACATCCCGAAACAGCCGGGCAAAATTGGCGCCAACGACCTTGTCGATTGCATCGGCGTTATAGCCACGCTTGGACAGTGCGTCCGCCAGCCGGGCCAGGCGCTCCGGGCCGTTCAGTTCTTTGACATTTACGTGCATTGGCAGCCATTCCGCCCCGGGCAAGCCGACATTGCGCTTGTAATACGACTGCATGCCTTGAAGCGCTGTTTCATCGGGGAGGTCGCTTTTCAGCACTGGGCCATCGCTGCCGAAGGAGACATGATCGATCCCCGCAACCTTCACGACGTGATCGATATGATCGACAACATCGTTGATCGAGGTCGTCGGCGCTTTGGTCAACCAGAGGCTCATATTGAAAATTCCCGTGACGCCGCCTTTCTCGGCCAGTGCCCGGATCTCTTCATCGGACTTGTTGCGCGCCGTGGGACAAAGAGCGTAACAACCTGCGTGGGTGATTGCACACGGCCGCTTGGAAAGGCGAATTGCCTCCAGCGTTGTTTGCCGGCCGCAATGGGAAAGATCGATGAGCATCCCCAGTGAATTCATTCCCGCGACTACGTTTTCGCCGAGGTAGCTGAGACCCGCGTTGCTCTTCTCACGGAACGAATCTCCCAAAGCATTGCGCTCATTGTGCGTGAGCTGCAGGCAACGGATGCCGAGATCGTAGAAAAATTCTAGGTTGCGAATGTTGAAGTCGTTCACCGAGGCCGTGGAGGCATCGAGGATCTGAGCATCCTGGCAAGCAAGGACGACGCCGAATTTCTTTTGTTCCTTGGCCGCCATCAGATCGCCAGCGCGCAGCACTTTCATCAGAAGCGGGTTTCGCCGAAAAGCCGCATTCCAGTCGGCAAGGGCATTGATCGCGTTCGGAAAATTCCGCGGATACATGGCCACATCGATCACCGCGCCTGTAAGCCCGGCTTCGATCGCCTTCTTGGCGTCGAAATTGGGCCCGCTGTTCACGAGGGTGTCGATCGCGACCCCGCGGGCCTCGGCAGGCGACGAATCCGAAGGCGCTTTAGCGCCCGCCGTGAGGTCGGGCAATGTGGTTGCCGCCGCCGCAGCGAGACCGCTTGATACGAAGCTCCTGCGAGTGATCATTCCTGCTCCTTATTGATGGCGCCGCACCTTGCGCGCATGTCAGTTAGTTGAATGGTGTTCAATGACGGGGCGGTTTGGCCGAACTCCGTCTTGGTTTTGACCTGCCCCTGCCCCCTTACTCCGCCGACTTCTGAATACGAAAGTTGATGTCAGCCCGATCCTCGTTGGGAGAGGGGATGAGGGCGTGGGGCAAGGGGCCGGCGTTTGAGGTCCCTTGCCCCACACCAGCGATCGCTAAATCCGCTTTCGCGGCCTGCGCAGCAAACTCGTTCGGCGCGCGACAGGCCAAGCTGCAGTGCGGACGCTCTTGGTTGTACTCCCTCTGCCACGCCGCGATCTTCCGCCGGGCGTCGAACAGGTTCTGGAACCAGCTCACGTTCAGGCACTCCTCGCGCAGCTTGCCGTTGAAGCTCTCGCATCGTCCGTTCTGCGTCGGCTTACCGGGAGGAATGTACAACGGTTCGACCCGCCGTTCCAGGCGCCAGGCCAGGAAGTGACGGCTGGTCAGCCCCGGCCCATTGTCGCAGCGGATCGAGAGCGGCAAGCCACGCCGCACGATGATCTCCTCCAGCACACGCGTCACCCGACGTGAGGCGAAGCTGGTGTCCATCTCCAGCGCCAGGCACTCGCGCGTTCGAGAACGCGGTCATCGCTGCGCGGCTCACTCCCGATTACGCCCTCCACGTCTTAAATAATCGATATGCGGTGCGGATTGGCGCCAAGTGCACGACCACTAATGATGAGAACAGTACGATCAGGCGCGAGCGCATGGTATCTCCTGTAAGTAACGCATCTGAGGAGAGCGCACGCGTCAATCGGCGAGGTTCGGTCGTCCGAATATCTGGTCGTCGGGTAGTTGGGTACGTCGCTTATGTAAGCGGCGACGCCGCTCCGGCCGCAAGCCTGTTCTTGAGCATTCCCAGGGATAGCGGATCAACGCGATCTTGGATGTTGAAAATCGGGAGCTGTTTCGGTGCTTTCTTCCTGATGGTGTTGTACACAGAAGGAGGAAGCAACAGGACATCAACACTTCTCAAGAGGGCGGCGACTTTGTCGGTCTCGCCCAGGAGGCAGGAGCTGACTTCGGACCTAATTCCTAATTCAGCTTTCAATGAGCTTGGATAAAGCTCTCGCGTCTGCTGGTCGCGGCAGATGAAACCGAAACGGGCGTCCTTGGGAAATGCGTCGATCTTGCGACGTGTCTCCGGGGACATGTTCGTGGTCACGAAGTCCACCGGAATCTGCCGGTCACCGATGATGTGCAAGACCTCGCTCATGTGGAAACCGGTTGTGATCACGAGGGCGAGGTCTTCATTGCGAGTGCGATCAATCTCCTCACGCAGCTTATCAAGAAGCACCGGCTGAATGTTGAGCTTCAAGAACTCCTTCAACACTGCAGTAATCTCTCGCGCCTGAAGCGGATTGCACTCCACGAAAAAAACGATCTTCCTCTTCCGCTCTTCCGCTAATCGCTTCAGGATCGAAGCAACCATTTCCTTTACTTCTTCCACGCTCTTGCCCGTTCTCAGGAGTTGCCGAACAATCTGCTGCAGCACCTGCGCAGGATCGCTCACCGAATCTGTTCTCGACTCCAGCGGCAATTGTGGCGCCACGTGGTCCTTGACGAAGGTGCCGCGTCCGCGCTGGGTCGAAACCAGGCCCTCTCTTTCCAAGTCCTTGTAGGCCTTGCGAACGGTCTCGAAATTGACCGCGAGCTGCTTCGCGAGGCCGTGTACTGTCGGGAGCCGCTGCCCATGCTGTATCGCCCCCGTCGAAATCGAATACTTGACCAAATCCTTCAACTGCAAGTACAGCGGCATCTTGCTTTGCTTGTTGACGATCCATTCCATTTGGGAGAAATGCCTCCCGTGCCGTGGGACTCGCCCCGGCTGCGTGCAGGCCGCTGCCGCGGAGAGCCATTTCTTGCGGCCAATATATATATATATATATATAACATTAATCAACGCTTTTTGTCGACAATCCCCGGCGGGCGGAAATTACTTATTCGATTATTCCGTATCTATGTATCCGGTACTCATCATTCAGCTCTGGCCTTGTAAACGAACGTTCCCAATAAGCTGGGCATACCGGCTTGCGACAGCTATCCCGAAGTTGGTCGTATCGGACTTCGCTGCGGGCTCAATAGGTGAACGGGTTGTCCGGCAATTTCATGACAGGCAGATGCTTGCCGTCTTGGAAGGCGCTGAAGTGCAGGAGCCACATGCCAATGCCGGAGGCCCCTTGCATCAAGCCCGTCTGGGCAACCAATAGGTCCGGTTTGACTCGGTGCTCAGCCTGAACCCAGCGAACGCCACGATCGTCGCGCGTGGCTTTCTTGAGCAGGAGGTCGCTCATTTGTCGCGCAAGGTCGAGATACTTCTTCTCTTTGGTGGCTTCGTACAGACTTAGGTAGAACTGTGCCTGAGCGGTGACACCGCAGCAAACGCTCACGTTATCCCACTCGCCTGGTGTCACGGCTTTACCGACGTAGTGGGTTTCGGCGAGTGAACGCGCCAGTTTCTTCATCCAATCCATCCACTGCGGATCTTTCGTCACCTCGTACAGGCGATAAAAGAAGCGCGCCGTCCCTGCCGGACCATGACACCATCCGAGGTAGTACATCTTTTTCCCCTCTGGACTGTCGTCGTGGTAGATAAGGCAGGCTTCGCCCTGCGTATCGGCAATAGAGGTCAGATAGTGCGCGCCTGCCACCGCGGCATCCAGGAAGCGCTTATCCCCAGTTTTGCCATACAGCGTGGCCAGAAAATATGCGACGCCGGATGTGCCATGCGAGAAGTTCGGCATTTCGCGGGGAAATTTGGGATCCATCATCCACTTCAACTGCCCCGGTGCGGGGTGTTGAGCGGCATCGATCAGGTGTTCGCCCGCTCTGACAGCCAGCTCTCGGGCGCCCTTGGCGTGGAGGTGCTCATCAGCCCAGAGCAGAAAAAGTCCGGTTCCAGCGCTGCCAGCGATCACGTCGGTGGTGTCGTTCCACTTAATGCCATGGTCCGTCGGCTTGGCCGATTGCGTGAGCCATTCAACAGTCCGAAGGGCACCGTCGCGGTATTTCGTGTCCTTGGTGACGAAATACGTCTGCGCCAGAGTGAAGCCGGTACCGGCGAGCCCTTCGTACAGGCCGGGATCGTCCTGCGGCCTCATCGAAGCAAGGAGAGCGTCAGCGCCGGAGCGCGCCAACTTCAGATAGCGTTGCTCCCCAGTGTAGCGGTACGCCTCCAAGAAAAAGAGGATCGGTCCGGGCGTACCGGCATAGAGACTGGTGTTTACAGTCTTCGGATCGCGAGGGTCGCTGGACCACACGACACCAGTCTTCTGCGCAATCGTGCTCGCACTGAGCCACTGGGCAGCGCCCTCCGCCGTTGCCAAGTACGCATTTGGACGTGCGCCAGCAGCCGAAAATGTGAAGATCAGCGTGCAGGCCATGAGTTGGATTGAGCGCTTTGCCATGACAACCTCGTGCGTGCTCTTGGAAATCATTTCGCCGGGACCACGCAGCTTAGCAGCCCGTCCGAGTCTGCTCCGGCATCACCGGCAGCTATGCCGATATGCCGGAGATGGTGAATCAAATGATCCAGATAGTCACCTACAAGGAATTCGAGGGTGATCGGCTCGCCGCCGCTGACGATGAGGGTCCGCCTGCCAGTCTGCGCTGAGATCGCGCTCGCGGCTCGGATCAATTGTTCGTTGGCAACCCGCCAGCGTTCGATGATTGCCTCCCATTCCATCTCCTTGATACCGATGCAACTCGACCCAACGGTCACCATCGTATCCGGGGAGGGCTGGCTTGTCATCCAGTTGCGCGCGGACGATCCGCTGGTTTGGGGACCGAATAGTGCCCGCCAGAAAAACCGCACCATTACTGCACGTCGAGTTCATCCCGCATGAGCACATCTCACCAGCCTCGGCCCAGCGACCAGCGCCACGCCAGCGCGTGCAGCGCCCGTTAGATCAACGGACCGCCAACAGACCTCGGCCGCTAAGCTGATGATTCCATTCAAAAGGACGGGGGGAGGGGTATATGTCGAGCCCCCGTGCAGTCCCCGTCGCACAACGTGATCACCAGGATTTCCTGTGCCATCAGTGGGGAGACGGTGGGGGCAAACACACCTCCGCCCCGGTTTTGGCGAAGGTGCAGGAGAACAGCACGAAAGAGGCGAGAACTGGCTGGCCGATGTCACCGCATTTGCCGGCCGTCCCGTCGGGTTGGTGGGCCCGACCGGCTGCTGCGCCGCCGAAGCAGGAGCGGCGTAACGCCGAGCGCGCGTTCAACCCAAACGCGATAGATGGGCGCGCGCTGCATCGGGCCCGATTGAGCGCACTCTATGACGGAGGCGGCCGGCGGCCTAGATGGCATCCGTAACCAGGGGCGGTAACTCGGGTAACGCAGCGCTCAGCGCTCGGCAGTCAGCATTCCGCCCCTGAACCACTGCCGAACTGCCGGATTGCCGAACTGCGGAATTGAAAGTCGCGCCGTCCGTCCCGGTTTCGGCAGCTGGGCCATCCGCCACTTCGGCGGTCAGTCGCAGGGGCGGCCAGGTGCTGAGTGCTCTTTTTCGTCCCAATCATCTATAACTCTCCCCGCATGCCCATCACTCCCTTTCGCCCCCAGGTCACCGACGCGCAGATCGCCGACTTGCGCCAGCGCCTCGCGCGCACCCGCTTCCCTGACGCCGTCGGCGGCTGGACCTACGGCTTCGACATCGCCTATTTGCGCGAACTCCGCGACTACTGGCTGAACAAATTCGACTGGCGCGCGCAGGAAGCCGCGTGGTCGCGTTTTCCGCAGTTCCGCGCCGAGATTGACGGCATGGGCGTCCATTTCATCCACGCGCGCAGCGCCAATCCCAGCGCGCTGCCTATTCTGATCTCGCACGGCTGGCCGGGCTCGTTCCTCGAGATGCTCAAGCTCATCCCGCTGCTCTCCGATCCCGCCGCTCACGGCGCGGACGCGCGCGACAGCTTTCACGTGATCGTGCCGTCGCTTCCCGGCTTCGGCTTCTCCGACCGGCCGCGCGTCACCGGATTCAACACGTTCAGCATGGCGCATCTTTTTTCCGAATTGATGCGACAGCTCGGGTACGAGCGCTTCATCGCCCAGGGTGGCGACTTCGGCGCCGGCATTTCCACCATTCTGGCGTGGAAGTATCCGCAGCGCGTTACTGCGATCCACCTGAACTACATTCCCGGTTCCTATCGTCCGCATGTTGATCCTGCACGCCCCATCACCCCCGAAGAACAAGCGGCGCTCGACGCCGACGACCGCTGGATGGAGGAAAAAGGCGCGTACTCGCACCTGCAGCGCACGCAGGCCGACGTTGCCGCCGCCGCGCTCAACGATTCGCCCATGGGCCTCGCCGCCTGGCTGATCGACAAGTTCCGCGACTGGGCCGATTGCGAGAACCCCGATGGCACGCGCGACCTCGATCGCCGCTTCACCAAAGACGAACTGCTCGCCAACGTTTCGCTGTACTGGTTCACCGAGACGATTGCTTCATCCATGCGCCTCTATCGCGAGAGCCGCCTGGCGCCGCTTGAGTTCGGCCCCGGCGAGCGCATCGCCGCGCCTTGCGGCGTGGCTCGTTTCGCCAAGGAAGAGCCGTTCATGCCGGAGTCGTGGGTGCGCCGCGTCTACAACGTGCAGCGCTGGAAGGAAATCCCCACCGGCGGCCACTTCGCCGCATGGGAAGAGCCGGAACAACTGGCGCAGGAGCTGCGCGAATTCTGCCGCGCATACCGCTAGCGCGGTTGGCGGCTAGTTGCAGAGCGCGTCCTGGAGAAACTTCGCAACTTCGCTGGTCAGGGCCCGCGGTTGCGCGGTGATCGGCAGGGCCAATGCCTGGTGCCGCACCAGCCTGCGGCCCGCAATGCGCAAGGTCTGAAAATAGCGGCCCGTCTCTTTGAGCGCGTACTCGGGCAGCATCGAATACCCGAAACCGGCCTCCACCAGCCGCTTGATCGCCTCGGTATCGGTGGCTTCCACGATTACGCGCGCGTGCACCGGCAGCGCCTCCAGAAAGCGATCAATCAGGATCCGCATGTTGCTGTCGCGAGGATAAAGAAGAAAAGGCGCGCCATCGAGCTGGTGAGGCGCGATGGAACCGACGCGCAGAGAGCGCACGGGTGACGCGGACGGCCTCAGCAGCAACAGCTCCTCGTCGAACAGGTGAATCGTGCGCAGCTTGTCGGTCCGAATCGGCAACGACACCAGCCCGAGGTCGAAGCGCCGGTCCAGCAGCCCGGCCACGATCTCCTCGGTCGCGAGCACCGTCAGTTGGAGGTCCATGTGCGGATACCGCTTGCGCAGATCGGCCAGCGGCTTCGCCAGCCGGTAGATGAGCGTGGTGGCGCCGGTCGCGAGGTGGAAGGGCTGGGTGTCGCTGACTGGCTCGCGCGAAAAATCCAGCTCCAGCAACCGCAACTGGTCCATCACGTTCCGCGCGTGGGCCGCCAGCCGCCGCGCTGCCGGCGTGGGCAGCAGATTCCGCCCGGAGCGGACGAACAGCTCCGACTTGACCTCCCGTGCCAGGGCCTTCAGCTGCACGCTCACTGCCGCCGGTGAAAGATCGAGCTTCTCGGCGGCGCTGGTCAGCGACGCCGAATCCATGACCGCCAGGAGCAACTCGAGTTTGCGCACTTCCACGGCGGGATCCTCGCGTGTCGCGGGAGTCGTGAATTATTAACTTTGATTGAACGAATGCTTTAAATCTTTAGCGTTGACACCCCACTATACAAACAGAGATGCTCACTGCGAATCAAGGCCCATAGAACCGGCTGCACCCAACGGTGCCCAAGAACGGATCGCCTGGTCCCTTTCTTTGGAACATGCGCGCGGGTCGATTGACTCGAAGAGTCGGCGTGGCCTCCTACCGGACGCCACCACCGGAACACGACACCTAAGCGATATGGAGGCAGTATGCGGAAGCACAGGTTTGCCATCTTCGCCGCGGCCCTTCTCTCTCTCTCAGTCTTGGCAACCGGCCAGGCGGTGAACACCGCCCGCATCAGCGGCATCATCACCGACACGAACGGCGCCAGCATTCCTGGCGCCGAGATCAAAGTGACGCAAACCGCAACCGGCCTCACGCGCGTGACCACGACTGAACCCGACGGTTCCTATTCGCTGGCTTCGCTTCCCGTTGGGCCTTATCAGCTCCAGGTGAAAGCCAAGGGCTTTGGCGAGTATGTGCAGAAAGGCATCGTGCTCCAGGTTGGCGAAAGCCCGCGCATGGACATTGCGCTGAAGGTCGGCACCGTCGAGCAGGTGGTGGAAGTCACCTCGGCCGTGCCCCTCGTCGAGCAACAGAACACTTCCGTCTCCACGGTCATCGATCAGCGGCGCATCGTGGACCTGCCGCTGAACGGCCGCCAGGCGACACAGCTGGTGATCCTTTCCGGCGCGGCCACCAACACCACGCTGGCCAGCAATGACCTGATCAGCACCAAGAACTACGGCAATGGCGTGGGAACCAGCTCGGTCACCATCTCGGTGGCCGGCGGCCAGGTGAACGGCACCAACTACGTTCTCGATGGCGGCGACAACAACGATTCCTTTTCCAACGTCAACCTGCCGTTTCCGTTCCCCGATGCGCTGCAGGAATACAGCGTCCAGACCAGCACCTCCTCAGCCCGCTACGGGCTGCACCCGGGCGCGGTGGTAAGCCTTGTGACCAAGTCGGGCACGAACAAGTTCCACGGCGACGTTTTTGAGTTCATCCGCAACAACGCCGTGAATGCCAAGCGCTACGCTTTCCCGGGCGCGAATCCAACCCCGGATACGCTCAAGCGCAACCAGTTCGGCGGCACGTTGGGCGGGCCGGTCCTCCGCGATAAGCTGATGTTCTTCGCCGGGTATCAGGGGACGCGCAATCGCTCCACACCCACGCCGACCTCGGTCCTGGTGCCCACGGCAGCGGCGCGCAGCGGCGACTTCAGCACCATGATGTCGGCCGCATGTCAGTCCAGCGGCACCGCGCGCCTGTTGCGCGACCCGGTAACCAATCAGAACTTCGCTAACAACTTCATCAATCCGGCGCGCTTCGATAGCGCTGCCATGAACCTGCTGAAGCTTGTGCCGGTCTCGACTGACCCCTGCGGCAAGCTTTCCGTTTCCATTCCCACCACCGGTGACGAGGATCAGGGAGTGGCGCGCCTGGACTATATCCGCAGCCAGAAGCACAGCATCTTCGCTCGCTATTTCATCGCCGACTTCCGCGATCCCGCGATTTTCGACCAGCAGAACATCCTGACCGCGACGAAGGCGGGGCAGCTTTCGCGCAGCCATTCGCTGACGCTGTCAGACACCTACACCTTCACGCCCACGCTGCTGAACACGTTTCATCTGACCGGGACGCGGCTGGCGATTGATCGCAGTAGCCCGGGCGACATCCCGAACTTCACCTCGCTCGGCGTCAACATTCCCAATCCGCTGGATCACGCCATGGTGCTCTCCATCAGCGGCTACTTCAATGTTGCCAGCGGCACGGCGACACCGGGGCACTTCAACCGCAACGCCCTTCAGGTGGCCGACGACGTGGACTGGACCTTGGGCCGCCACCAGCTCTCGTTCGGAGTGGACTGGGTGCACAACCGGCTGAACGAGCTCTCGAACTTCCAGACCAACGGTCAGTTCACCTTCAACACCACCTTCACGCGCGACGGGTTGGCGGACTTCATGCTGGGCCTGCCCACCACTTTCGCGCAAGGCAATCCCGAGTGGGAGAACTGGCGCCAGAATTACGTCGCGCTCTACCTCCACGACAACTACCGCATTCGCCGCAATCTGATGCTCAATCTCGGCTTGCGCTGGGATCCGTATTACCCCGCCCATGACGTTTACAAACGCGGCAGCCACTTCGACCTGGCCGCCTACACCGCCGGTACGAAGAGTTCGGTCTTCACGAACGCGCCTCCGGGAGTGTTCTTCTGCGGCGACACCCAGACGCCTTGCTCCTATGTGAACAGCAAGGCTGCGCAGTTCTCGCCGCGCGTCGGACTGGTCTGGGACCCGTTCGGAAACGGAAAGCAGTCCATACGCGCCGGCTACGGCATCTTCTACGACAACGCCGAGACGTTCTACTTCGACCGCTTCGCCGACAATTCGCCCTACGGCGCGGGCATCAGCCTGTCATCGCCCGCGGGCGGCTTCCGGAACCCCTACCAGGGCCAGAGCGTGCCGCCGTTCCCGACACCCTTCCCGACGTCGTCATCGAACGCGTTCTTCCCCGCGAACGCCGTCTGGATCAACTCGCCACTGGACTTGCACCCGACCTACGTGCAGCAGTGGAACCTCAGCATTGATCGCCAGCTCGGCAACAACTGGGGCGTCTCCGTTTCCTATCTCGGTAACAAGACTACTCACCTGTGGCTGGGCTACGAGGCCAACGCGGCCGTGTTCATTCCCGGCACATGCGGCTCGGCAGCGTGCTCAACCACCGGCAACACGCAATCGCGACGCGTGTTGTCTCGCATCAATCCAACCGCCGGCGCTTTCTTCTCCAGCGTGACGCAGGCCTTCGACGGCGCCGATGCCTCGTACAACGGTCTGCTGCTGGCGGCCAATCACCGCTTCAGCCAGAACTTCTCGCTCAACGTCAACTACACCTGGTCGCACTGCATCAGCGACGGCGACTTCAACGGCGAGCTCACCAACAGCCGCCAGACGCAAACCCCCGATCCACGCGTCGGCGAGCGCGGCAACTGCGGATTCGATCGGCGTCAGCTGTTCAACTCATCGCTTGTGGTGTCCAGTCCGCGCTTCCAGTCCAGGCCCCTGCGCCTGCTGCTCGGCGACTGGCAGCTGGCCAATATCCTCAGCTACACAACCGGCCAGATGATCACCGTCCTTACAGGGTCGGATCGCTCGCTCTCCGGCATCGGCAAGGACCGCCCCAATCAGGTCGGCGATCCGTTCACCGGCACCTGCCCGAACGGCTCGCCCGTCGGCTCGCTCAACTGTTGGTTCAACACCGCCGCCTTCGCACAGAACGCGACGGGCAGTTTTGGAAATGCGCCCCGCAACAGCATTGTTGGACCTGGGTTCCTCACCTTCGATCCCAATATCGCGCGCAGCTTCCGCATCCGCGAGTCACAAAACCTGCAGGTGAGATTTGAGGTGTTCAACGTGCTGAACCACCCCAACTTCGGGAACCCGGTGCTGACGCTTAGCAGTGGACAATTCGGCCAGGTCCGGTCCATAGCTGGGGAGCCTCGCGTTTTCCAGCTGGCCATGAAGTACTCATTCTGATCCGGGCAAGACTGGTTCACGGGGTGCGCAGTGAAGCAACACCGGCGCGAGTTTCTGAAGAGAGTTGGCATCGGAGCAGGGGCCGCTGCGCTTTCGGCAGGCAGCGGCTTCGGCCACAGCTTATCGCCGCCCGGGACATTCTTCGCCGGGCCATCTTCGCCCTCTCCATGGGACGAAGTGCCCCGCATTCTCGCGCGCATCCGCCCGCCGTCGTTCCCGGCCCGTGATTTCGATATCACGCGCTTCGGCGCAATTGGCGACAACCAGACCGACAACACCGAAGCCTTCCGCAACGCGATCGCCGCCGCTTCCCGAGCCGGCGGCGGACGTGTGGTTGTCCCCAGGGGCAATTTCGTCACCGGCGCCATCCGCCTGATGAGCAATATCAACCTGCATGTCGCTGCCGGTGCGACCATCCGGTTCTCACGAGACAGCAAGCGCTACCCGCTGGTGTTCACCCGTTGGGAAGGCATCGAGCTAATGAACTTTTCCCCGTTCATCTATGCCTTCGAGCAGGAGAACATCGGCATCACCGGTCCGGGCACGATTGACGGCAACTGCGACTGCGACCACTGGTGGCCGTGGAAGGGCCGCACCAACTGCGGATGGAAGCCCGGCGATCCCAGCCAGGAAAGTGACCGCGCCCGGCTGTTCGAGATGGCGGAACGCGGCGTCCCCGTCAGTGAAAGGGTTTTCGGCGAAGGCCACTACCTGCGACCGATGTTCATTCAGCCCTACCGCTGCAAAAATGTGTTGCTCGAGGGATTCACGCTGCTGAACTCTCCGATGTGGCAGGTACACCCGGTGCTCTGCACCAACGTCACCGTGCGCGGGCTCAATATCCGGACCAGCGTGCTCGGCCCCAATACCGACGGCTGCGATCCTGAATCCTGCACCGACGTGCTGATCGAGAAGTGCTTCTTCAGCGTGGGCGACGATTGCATCGCGATCAACTCCGGGCGCAATGCGGACGGACGCCGCGTCAACGTTCCTTCACAGAACATCGTCATTCAGGACTGCCACATGAAGGACGGGCACGGCGGCGTCACTATCGGCAGCCAGATCTCCGGCGGCGTGCGGAACGTTTTTGCGCGCAACTGCCGGATGGACAGCCCGCAGCTCGATATCGCCGTGCGCATTAAGAACAACGCCATGCGCGGCGGCGTTATCGAGAACGTCTTCGTGCGCGACATCGACGTCGGCCAGATCGCCATGGCAGCGCTGGCTATTGACTTCTTCTATGAAGAAGGGAAAGCAGGCAAGTTCACGCCGGTGACGCGCAATGTCACTATCCAGAACCTCAAGACGAACAAGGCGAAGTACGCTCTCTACCTTCGCGGTTTTGAGAATGCGCCCATTGAGCGCATTGCGCTGGTGGATTGTGACTTCGGCGGCGTGGAAAAACCCAGCGTCATAGAGAATGTCCGCGGCCTGTCCTTCAGCAACGTCCGCGTGAACGGCGAACTGGTCGAAAAAGCGATCTAATTCGCGACAGCGCGCCGAGACCGGAGACTCGAAACGGTCCCTTACACCGCGCTCTCGATCGCGATGTGCCGATACGCCAGCACGATGTCCGTCTTACTGATCATGCCCAGCAGCCTGCGCTCCTGGCGGCGTGACACCACCGGGAAGTTGGCCAAGTGCCGCTCGCGCATGCGCTCGACGACCTCGTGCACCGTCTGATCGGGAAAGGCCGACTGCACTTCGCGCGTGTAGACGGCCGCGACCCGCACGTTGCCGCGCTCGCCACGCGCGATCTTGGTGATGTCGCTCATGCTGAGGATGCCGCACAGCTCCTCGTCTTCGTCCACCACGGGCAGCGCGAACACCTCGCGCATGAACATGATGTCCTGCGCCGCCTCCAGCGTGTCGCCGGGAGAGAGCACCGGAACTTCGGTCATCACTTCGCTCACGCGCACGCCGCTGAGCACATGCAGCGGCGCTGCAGTGCTGCCGTCGAGCAACTCCGGGTACGCCGCCAACCCGTGCTCGGCCAGGTCGAGCCCAGCGACCTCGCCCTCTTCACTCACCCGCAGCCCAACCGTGCTTTTCATCACCGCGAACATCACCACCGACGCCACGAGCGCGTAGGCCAAACCGGTCGCCGTGCCGATCACCTGCGCGCTTACGCTAACGGTGTATCCGTGGAAGCCGTTGGGGATCATCGGCGCCCAAAGTCCCGCCGCCAGCCCGCCCAGCAGTCCCGGCAGCGCGTGCACCGGGCCAACGTCGCAGGGGTCGTCAACTTTGAGGCGCCTGGAAATCCACGCCGAAATGAACGGAATCTGCACGCCGGCCACGATGCCGATGACAATCGCGAACAGCGGATGCACCAGGTGCACGCCCGAGCAGATCGCCACCGCGCCCGCCAGTCCGCCGTTGGGCGTGACGATGGGATGCGGCTTCTCCTGCGCCCATGTTCCGATCAGCGACCCCACGATGCCGCCGGCAATCGCCGCAATCGTGTTGATTGCCACCAGCGGCAGGTCCTGCGCAATGTTGCCGTATCCGGGCACCGAGCCCAGGTTGAATCCGAACCAGCAGAACATGAGCAGCATGGCGCCCAGGCCCATCATGGGAATGTCGTGCGCTGACGCCGCCGCTTTGCGTTTTCCCAGGAAACTCGCGCCCACCAACCCGACGATTCCGCCCACCGCGTGCACGCCCAGCGACCCGGCGTAATCCTGCACTCCCATGCGCGCCAGCGGTCCGTTCCACAGGATGTACGCGAACACCGGATATACGACGCCCACGTACAGTCCGCTGAACAGCAGATAGGAGGAAAACTTCATGCGGCCGGAGAAACATCCGCTGGGGATGGCGCAGGAAACCAGCGCGAACATGAGCGACACGTAGAACGCGATGCTTTGACCGCCGTCGCTGATGAACTGCCAGGGATACTTCCATCCGTTGGGCAGCGGGTTCAGCGGCCATCCGTACTGTTTGATGGCGAAGCCGAACAGCAGGAACACGATCGTGCCCACGCCCATGTGGCCCGTCATTTTCATCATGACGTTGGCCACATCGCGCGAGCGCACCTGCCCGCCCTCGAGCAGGAAGAAGCCCGCCTGCATCAGGAAAATAAGGCTGCCCATGGAGAGCAGCCAGAGCCAGTAAACGTTTGTCTCCAACGAATCACCCCAAAGCCGCGACAGGCGACCAACCTGCACTCGGCGACCAGTGACTCTGTCTTACGGGCAAGCGCCCGTGCTGGCAAATTCAAACTTTTTATGGGAGCGATAAAGGGCGCGGAGCGCGCCCTCTCAGTGCCTTACAGGAAGCGATTTTGAAATCTGAAACCTGAGCGGAGAAGACAGGCTTCACCTCGAGCGCCGGATCGGCCCTCGGCCCTGGCAAATTCTGTTCAGGCGTGCAGGCGTGGGTAATAGACCGCCGGCGGCACGCACGCGCGGCGGATACCGTCGCTTACGTCGTATGAGGGCGCGACAAACTCAAGCCCACAGTACATGCGCTCCTGGTGCCGAACGCGAGCGCTGACCAGCATCGGCTCGGGCTGGGCGGGCATGGCAATCTCCAGCAGGACGAAGTCGCCCGGCCGCAGCCGGCCGGCTACGATGCATCCCGCTCCCGCTTGGCTGAGGTTTACGCAATGACCCTTCACGGTTGAACTGATACCGTCCATGGTGATGCGCACGTTGACTGGCATGTCCACTTTCTGCCGCTCGTAGCGCCGCAAAAAGCACCTCCGGACTGCTTATCGGCTCGCGTTCCGGGCAGGGACATCTGACCGGTCGCGGCAAGTTGCGCCTCTATGGGGGCCGCAATGATGCACCTCGTCTGCCACGGTAACTCCCTGATAAGACAATGCTTGTACTCGCCTGTTGAAATCTGGAGATGTAATTCTTACCGCTGCCTGCAAAAATTCCGGAGCCCTTTGGTGCCGTACCGACTCTGGGTTTTCATTGCCAGCGCTGCCTCACCGGGGGATAATTCGGCCACCTTCCGTCGTTAGTTTGGCCCGGAGCCGTGTCGCGACTTGGATTGACCATCCCGTTTCTCCGCCGTTTTCCGTCGGAGATTGATGCCGGTGAACGCCTCCGCGTAGAGAAGATCCTCGCCGTCGCGCGTCTGTTCCTCTCCAGTTCATCGCTGATCGCGGTGTACATGGACCCGACCGAGCCGGCACGCTACGAACGGCTCGCCTACTTGTTGATGGCGGCCTATGTGGTCCATTCCGTCATCGTTTTTGCCTGGGTGCAGCGCAGCCGTGAAGTATCCGAGCGATTCGCTTTCACGGTGCAGGCCATCGACATCGCCTGGCCGGCGCTCATCAGCCTGTTCACCGAGGGGCCCAACAGTCCCTTCTTTCCGTTTTTCTTCTGCATGCTTTCGGCGGCGTTTCGCTGGGGATTCGTGGCCACCGCTGCCACCGCCCTGTTTGGCGTGGCCACGCTCTTTGTCGAAGGGCTGCTGCTTTCTTTCGCGGTTGGGGGCGGGCATCTGATCGAGGGAGAGTTCGAGGTCAACCGGCTGGTGCTGCGCTCTTCGTACCTGCTCATCATGGGTGTGCTGGTCGGGATCGCCGCCGAGCAGGAAAAACAGTTGCGCGCGGAGGACTCCCTCATCGCGAAGATGACCCAACGCGTGCGTTTCGCCGAAGGCAGCCTTCGCGGCACCATGCACCAGTTGTTCGACGAGATGGCGCGGCTGTTTGACGCACGCGCAATCATGGTGGTGATCGAAGAGCTCGCCACCGGACGCGCCTTCCTGTGGGAGTTTCACCCCGGCGCGAGCCTCATCACATCAAGGCTGAACCTTACCGAACTCGACGCCGAGGGACGAGTCTCCTATCTGTTCCCCGCACCGGCGTCTTCGTGGCATGCGCGGCGGCGCTCCGACGCAGGTACTGCGCCTCGCTGGCAGATCACAGGCATGACCGCAGAGGGCCAGCAGAGTCCGGACGCCGCCGCATCGGCCTCTCTCACTTCCTTTGCCGACAAGCTGCAGTGCCGCTCGCTGATCGGAGCCACAGTCCAGGCCGGCACCGCCTGGATGGGAAACCTGCTCATCGTTGATCCGACGTTGCGTGGCTCGGCCAGAGCCGAGCTGGGCTTCGTGCGAAAAATGCTGCGCAGCCTGCTTCCGGCCGTCTACAACCACTATCTCGTGCGCAAGATGCGTTCCCGCGCCGGCGCCATCGAACGCGCCCGTGCCGCACGGGAGTTGCACGATGGCGCCATCCAATCGCTGATCGCCGCCGAAATGCAGGTTGAGGTTCTGCGCCGCCGTACTTCCGAGAACGGCAGCCACATGGGCGACGAGCTCGACCGCCTGCAGCGCCTGCTCCGCAGCGAGGTGCTGAGCCTGCGCGAACTCATGCAGCAAATGAAGCCGGCCGACGTCGGTCCTCGCGACCTGCTCGAATATCTGGCCAATATGGTGGACCGCTTCCGCCGTGACACCGGCATCGACGCGCGCTTCGTCTCGCGTCTCGACGAAATCCGCCTGCCCGCACGCACCTGCCGCGAAATTGCCCGCATCACCCAGGAAGCGCTGGTCAACGTGCGCAAGCACAGCGGCGCCGTGCGGGCCGTGGTCCGCCTCAGCCACGACGACACCCGGTGGAAACTCGAAGTGGAAGACGACGGCCGCGGCTTCAGCTTCGCCGGACGGCTCACCGGCGACGAGCTCGCCGCCTCCAGCCAGGGCCCACTCGTCATCCGCGAACGCGTACACTCGATAGGCGGACAATTGATCGTAGAGTCAACCCCCGGACGTGGGGCGCGCATCCAGGTCGAACTTACCCAACCCGCGAGCGTGATTTATGGATGAAATCATTCGCATCGTCATTGCCGACGACCACCCGATTTTTCGTGACGGCCTTCGCCGCCTGCTGGAAGCCGAGCCCGGCTTGCAGGTGGTTGGTGAGGCCTCAGACGGCCAGCAGGCGGTGCAGCTGGCGCAATCGTTGAAACCGGACGTCCTTCTTCTTGACCTCGCGATGCCGCGCTATCCCGGCCTCGACGCCTTGCGCGAGCTCTCCCGCGGCAACGGGCACCAGGTCCGGACGCTGTTGCTCACCGCCAGCATCGAGAAGCAGCAGATCGCCGAGGCCTTGCAAATCGGCGCTCGGGGTGTGGTGATGAAAGAAGCCGCCACCCAGGTGCTGTTCACGGCTTTGCGGGCGGTCATGCGGGGCCAGTACTGGGTTGGCCACGAAGCCGTCACCGACCTGCCGCAGCACCTCCGTTCGCAGCTCAAGACGGAGCCACGCGGCGGCGCGAAACCGCGCCCCTACGGCCTGACCAACCGTGAACTGGAGATCGTGGGGAGCATCGTCGACGGCAACACCAACAAGGAGATCGCGCAAAAGTTTTCGCTCAGCGAAGATACGGTGAAGCACCACCTCACCAGCATCTTCGACAAGCTCGGCGTTGCCAATCGCCTGGAGCTGGCGCTCTTTGCGATCAACAACCGGCTGATCGGCTGATCTTTCCATGTTGCAGCGGCGGGCGTCCTGGCCCGCCGAGGCGCAACGACCGACTTCCCGAGTTCCTGCCCGGTACTTGGTTCTGAGCACCCGGTACTCGGTTCCGATCGCTCGGTACTCCTCTTTACGCCGCCGCCGTCTCTCCTCCCAGCAGCGTCAGCACTTCCCCGGTGATGTAGCTCGAATCGGCATCCGACGCAAAGAACACGTACGCCGGCGCCACTTCTTCCGGCTGCGCCGGCCGCTCCATGGGCGTGTCCTGGCCATGCTTGCCGGCTTGTTCCGCCGGCTTGTCGGCCACGTTCAGCGGCGTCCACACCGGACCCGGCGCAACGCAGTTCACACGGATTCCGCGGTCCACCAGGTTCTGCGCCAGCGACTTGGTGAACGCGTGAATCGCGCCCTTGGTCGCCGCGTAATCCAGCAGCGCCCGGCTGGCCTTCCAGACCGGCGATTGATCCGGTGTTGATGATGGCGCTGCCGCGGTTCAGGTAACGCAGCGCTGCCTTCGCCATGTGGAAGTAGCCGAAGATGTTGGTGCGGAACGTCTGCTCCCATTGTTCTTCCGACAACTCCTCCAGCGACTCGGCGTGTTGCTGGAACGCGGCGTTGTTTACCAGGATGTCGAGCTGCCCGAATTCCTCCACTGTCGCCTTGACCGCATCGCGGCAGAATTCGGAGTCGCTCACGTCGCCGGCGATCAGCAGCGCGCTCCGTCCCTCGCGCTCCACTGCTTCGCGCGTTTCTTCCGCGTCTTTCTGCTCCTCCGGCAAATGAATCACCACCACGTCGGCGCCTTCGCGCGCATAGAGCACCGCCACGGCACGGCCGATGCCGGAGTCCCCGCCGGTGATGATCGCCACCTTGTCCTTCAGCTTCTCCGACCCGCGATAGTTTGGCGCGAGGTATTGCGGGCGGGGCTGTATCTCCGCTTCCAGGCCGGGTGGCTCCTGATGCTGCCCGGGAAACGGCGGCTTCGGACGCAGGCCCGCTACGGCCCGCTGCTGGCCTGGCGCACTCCCGAGCGCCGTTTTGAGGTCGGGAAACGCGACCACGTTGCCTCGCCGCGCCGCCGGCCGTTCACCATTGCCGCCCGCCGCGCCCGATGAACTCTGCTTGCGCTTGCGGGTTCGCTGCCCTGTGCTCCGCTTCGTCTGTGCCATACTCCCGCTCCTCTGATTGGGCCCGCGCTGAATTCAGATGCCCCGCCGGCCGGGCGTGATTGCCGCCAGCCGCCGCTCCACTCAACGGTTCACTGCCCCTTCGCTACCGGGCACTCAGGAGTTGTTGCTTCAGGCGGAGTGCGTTTTCCGCCGCGTAGCCCGCCTGATCATTGTCGAAATACACGTGCACTTCGCGCAGTCCGCGCCACGAGCGGATTCGCGCCGCCCATTCGGCAATCGCCTGGTCGGAGTAGCTGCCCTGGTACTTCCCGCCGGGCCCGTGCAGGCGCACGTAGGCGAAGTCAGCAGTGATCTCCAGCGGCGAATGAAGCCCGGCCAGCTCGAAGATGCAGAATGCCGCGTTGTACACACGCAGAACCTCGCACACCGGCGGCACGTGCCAGCTCGGATGCCGAAATTCGAACGCGTAGCGCAGCCGCTTCGGCAGCGCCGCCAGGAACTGCTCCAGCCTCTCCGCGTTGACGGCCCACGCGGGCGGAAGCTGGAACAGAATTGGCCCGAGCTTTTTCCCCAGCCCTTCGACCACCGGCGGCAGGAACCGGTCGAGCGCGTTCTGCGGATCTTTGAGTTTCTTGTTGTGCGTGATGAAGCGGCTGGCCTTCAGCGCAAAGCAGAAGCCCGGCGGCGTGCAATCGCGCCAGACGCGCAGCGTCTCCGCTTTCGGCAACCGGTAGAAGGTGTTGTTGATCTCGACCGCATCGAACTGCTGGACGTAAGACGCGAGCATGCCCGAAGCGGGACAGCGCTCGTCGTAGAAGCTGCCTCGCCAGTGCTTGTAGTGCCAGCCTGAGGTCCCGATGCGTAGCTGCATGCTTTCCCGCGTCTCCGTGTGCCCGATTTCTGCTCGGGCGCAATGGGTTGCGCCAGACATCGGGCGCCGCTGTATTCAAGCAACCTGCGCCGGAGTCGCACGGTTCTTATGAAGACATCATCCATGAAGATACGGAGGAGCGCCATGATGGGCCGGAAGTGGAGCAGCCTTGCCTCAAAGCGGTGGTCAAACGCGGCGGAATCGGGCCGCGACAAAGTGCGCGACAAGCTAAGCCTTCTCGCCGAAAGCCGGATCGCTCGCAATCTGCTCGCCCGCCGCCGGTCACGCAAGTGGGCGGGCTTCGCCGCCGGCGCAGTGGCCGGGGCCGTGGCCGCCGCCGGCGCCGTCGTCCTGTGGCGGTTTGCGGGACGGATGCGCGAAGGCCGCATCCTTCGCATCGACAAAAGCCTTCAAATCGGACGCCCCGTCGAGGAAGTATTTCAGGCTTGGTCCGACTTAGCGCGCTTGCCGCAGTACGTTGACTTCATACGCGAGGTGCGCTGCGACGGACCACTCTCCGACTGGACGGTTGATCTCGACGGCCGCATGGTCCACTGGCGAGCGGAAACCACACAACATGTTCCGAACCAGGCGCTGGGCTGGAAATCACTGCGGGGACCGCATCATACCGGCCGGATCGACTTCTCGCCCATCGGGCACGACACGCTGGTGCACATCACCATGAATTACGAACCGCCGCTCCGCCTGGGCCGGCTGTTTTCTCCCGCGGCGCCCATGCTGGAAGGCCGCATCGAGCGCGCGTTGCGCGAGTTCAAATCGGCGCTGGAGAACGGAGGGCGCGCCGCGCAGCGAGCCACCGGCACCGAGGGTCAGCTTGCCGCCCCCGGCGAGCAGCCCCCATCGCGCCATGCCGACATTCGGCAGACGTCACGCTTCGGTTCGCCCGACCTGGCAGTGGACTATACGCGCCCGCCGGAGACGAAGTCGTAAGCAGCAGTTATGGACTGGGGGTTATTTCTTTCTGTCCGGGGTCGCCGCCTGCGCATCCTCCGCGTCCTGCGGGAACGACTTCAACCCCACTTCGCGCATGAACGCGCTTTCTTTCTTGTGCGCGTCGGTGCTGTGCTTGGTCAGCGTGCCGCGCAGGACGAAGTAGGCTTCCTCGGCGCGCGTTTTCCCGGCGCCGCGCTCTACCCGTCCCTTGAAGTCGAACCACACGCCGTGCACCGCCTGCGTAGTGAAGCTCAGGTCGCGCCCTGCCAGCTTGCCTTCCCTGATGAAGTGATCGAGAAAGGCGCCCTTGTCGCTCTCGAGGTCGCCGTAGCGGGAGATAAACCCGCCGACCTTTTTCTCCAGCGGACGATCCGGCGGACCATCCTGCACGTCGATCTGCACGAACTCGCCGTCTTCCAGGAAGCTGTACATGCCAGAGATCTCGTCACTGGGAAGGACGGGGGTCACGGGCGCGGCGGATTTGTTCTGCGCCACCGCAGCGACGGCAAGGATCAATCCAACCACTGCCGATACAGCCCGTTGCATGGAATCAGAATACCTCACTTTTCATCCCAGTTTTCCGGAGCGTCAAATCGGCCCGGGCGGACGTGACCTGCCGTAACGGCCTCGTCTGCGTGCTCGGCTTCGGCCGGGAATCGCCCGCGCCAGGCTGGGCTATAATCCGCAACAGCTCCTCTCTGGTGTTGGATGCCGAGTCTTTCAGATCGGACGGACGCGCACGGGGAGACTCGGCCCGCAGCCGCGCCACGTCTGCTTACCGAACTCGAACCCTGGCACCACGTCTTCTTCCGCAATCTCGGCGACCTGCTGTTTCTCAGGGGCCAGCCTGCGCCGCTCATCGCCGCGCGGACCGCGCCTTTCTGGCCCGACGTGTTTGTCACTCGCGGCCTGCCCACCCGCGCCCTGACGCAGTCAGGCCTCGGGCACGTTCTCGTCCTGCTCGCAATTTACGGCATCTCGACGGCCTGGTTTTCGTCGCGAGCCGGGCAGGTGAATGCCTTTCGCAACGCCAGTATCACCTACTACAACGTTTCCGAGTACCTGCCGCCCATCGAATCCGGCAGCGAGCCCGCCAAGATTGAAAAGAAGGGCGAGCCGGCATTCGCCAAACAGAAAATCATTTCGCTGCCCCGTAACCCCGACAATTCCCGGCAGACGATCATCGACCCCTCCACCACGCGCATCCTCCGCGGAGACGTCCGCATGCCGAACCTGGTGGCCTGGGACCCTGTTCCCGCGCCGGTGCCGATGGCCGGCGCCCGCGATGCTTCAAAGATTTTCCTCCCCGCGCCCGACCTGAGCGTTGTCCAGCCGGCGCCCTCCGACGCCCGCGGCAATGTTGCGCGCGTTGCACTGCCCTCTCCGTCGCTCGACGTGGTTCAGCCGGCGCCCAAACCCGGCGGCGCCGCAACCGACGTGGCCAGGCTCAACCTTCCCGGCGCCGCGCTCGATGCCGTGGTCCCGCCGCCCGCGAACGCAACCGACGTCACTCGCAAGCCCGGCGAGTTGAACATGTCCGCAGCGCTCACGTCGGTCCAGGTCCCGCGTCTTCCCGTACCGGAGGAGCGCGCGGCCGTGGCGGGAGCCGGTGGCGGCGGTGAGGGCGCTTCGGCGCCCTTGTCAGCCGGCATAGGTGGCGCCGCGGGCCAGGCGGCAGGTAGGCTGATCGCCCTCGGGCTCGACCCGGCCGCGGTTCACGGGCCCATTCCCGTACCCGGCGGCAATCGCAGCGGCGCTTTTGCTGCTGGACCAGAGGGCAAACCCGGCGCGCCCGGCACGCCCGATATCACTGCGGGCGGCAGCGGACCCGGCGGCAGCGGCTCCGGTTCCGGCGGACCTGGACGCGGCAGCTCCTCCGGCGAAGTGCCCCCCGGCATCACCATCGGCGCCGGTCCTAATCCTCCAGGCGGCGTGGTTGCGGGCGGTGTGCCGACCGTCGCGTCGCCTCCGGGCACGAATGGCAATGCCCGTTCCGCGCCCAGCAATGCAGGCAAGAGTCCGCTGATGGCTTCCGTGACGCCTCCTCGCGTTGGCGACGTCGCTCGGCAGCCCCAGCCTCCGAATGCTCCGGCGAAGGTCGAAGACCAGGTGTTCGGCGCCAGGAAGTATTACTCGATGGCGCTCAACATGCCGAACCTCACGTCATCCGGAGGCAGCTGGATCGTGAACTTTGCCGAACTCGGCGAATCACGCGTGAAGGGCGAACTCACGGCGCCGGTGCCCACGCTGAAAGTTGATCCGAAGTACCCGCCTGACCTGATGGCTTCGCGCGTGGAAGGTGTTGTGACGCTCTACGCCGTGATTCACTCCGATGGCACGGTCGGCGAGGTCCGCATCCTGCGCGGACTCGACGACCGCCTCGACGAGAACGCGCGCACCGCCCTCGAGCACTGGCACTTTCAGCCCGCCACCAAGAACGGCGCCGCCGTGGCGCTGGAAGCAGTCGTGCAAATCCCGTTCAAAGCATTCAGAGTTCGGTTCTGACGGGCCTATACGCGGACGACAGTTGCGGAACCGGAAACTTCGAAACTTGAAACTCGAAACTTGCTCTTCTTATCTGCTGGCCATGGCCTGGCTTCCCGCCTCCAGCGCCTCATAGATAGACGCGCTGGTGCACACCTCATAATAAGGACGCTGCGTCCACTCCTTGAGCGAGCCATCGGCCGCGTCGATGTGCGGCACCATGCCGACCCGCACCACCAGGTCGGAAAACGACGCTCCGCTCACCGGCACCAGCCCGCGATAAAGTGTGACGCTCTCGGTGTTCCACAACATGGGCAGATCGAGCTTGTGCTCGCGGAGCGAAATCTCCTCACGCAGTTTGCGGAACGCCTCCGCGCTTATGTTGATGCCGCTCACGTTGTAGCGCATGAGGAACTCGTCGGGATTGCCGCCGGTGTCCTTGTCCTCGACCGTCTGGAACGTGAACACGTTGAATGGCGTCTCGCGTCCGGCCAGCAGCCTGCGCGCGCCTTTGCTGCTGCCTGACAGGCGGTCGCTCTCGTTCAGCGCGCTGGAGATCATGATGCGCGAGGTGCCGTCCATCAGGTACATGGGCGCGGCGTCCTTGTAGCAGATGCCGATGCCGATCTCCAGTGTGGGCAGCCCGGCGTTGGCCGACTGCTCGTTGTAGCCGCGCACCACCTGGATCATCTCGCGGGCCAGCGCGCAGGCGCGCGCCACGCAGGCGCTGCGCTCTCCCTCGCGCTCGAACACCGCCAGGATCACCGCGTCACCTTCGAGGAAGACTTTCGTGGCGTCGAAGCGCGGCAGCAGCTTGTTCACCGGATCGTAGAAGTTCAGGCTGAAGTACGATGCCGGATTCAGCCCGCGCTCCAGCAGCGTGCGCGTCAGGGTGGTCGAGTCGCGCACGTCGGCTTTCACAATGACGTGCCCGATCACCTTCTCCTCCGCCGGCTTCTGTTCCACCGGCAGCAGGAATTCATACAGCGTGTGATTGATGGAAGAGAGTTCGCGCAGTTTGTCGCTGGTGATCAGGTTGATCTGGTCGCAGGCGGCGTTCACCGCTTCCATGCGCCGCAGATCGCGGCGGTAACGCATGAAGTCGAGCAGGAAGCGTCCCGCAACCTTGGCCCGCTCCGTGCCCTTCAGTCCCGCCACGCGCTTCTGGGCGACGTTCAGCGCGTCGGGCGAGAGCTTGCCATGCTCCTGCAGCAGCGTCATCACGCGCCCGTGCTCTTCCTTGCTGAGCAGCGCCGCCTTGAGCTGCTGCGCGTGGATCTGCGGCCAGTAGTGCGCCAGCAGCGCCACCACTTCGTATGACGCGACGACGCGGTCCATCACGCCTTCTTCTTCGAGCAGCTCCGTCCACGCGTTCAGTACCGCGCGCTGCGCCTTGCCCTTCGCGGTCTCCTCGTCGGGCGCGCCGGCCGCTACCAGCTCCTGCGCATTCTCGGGCTGGCTGAGCAGCCCGTCATAGGTGGCGTAGTTGGGGGCCAGCTTCAGTGCTCCGATCGACTCCAGGAACTGCGCGGCGATGGCCGCCATGCGCGCCACGCGGTCCGGATCGCGCTCGTAGTTGCCCAGCATCACGTAATGCTCGGCGTTCAGGTAGTCGTCCCACACGTCTTCGGTGAACAGCAGGCGGTTAATCAGCAGTCCGTAGAGCTCGGCTTGCTCGTCGCCCAGCAAGGAGCGCCGCAGGCGCGCCAGCTTTTCCTTTTCCACTTCGCGCCAGGTTTGGAACAGCTCCTGGCCCGACTTGCGGATGATGTGCTTCTTGTTGACGTGGAGTTGTCCCACCCGGTCACGGATCTCGATCGCCTTTGCCGGATTCGGCGCGCGCGGTCCCTCCAGCCCGCTCAGCCGGCTGCGGCAGCGCTCCAGCACGATGGAGAACTGCAATCCCAGCTCGGCGCGCAGGAACTTCAGCACCGCCAGGCGCGCCAGCATGTCGAGCGACGGATTCTCCTCCGCCTTGGCGCGATCGAGAGCGGCGGCGTGCAGGTCACCAAGCATGTTTTTGAAGTCGGCGGGATCGGGTTGCTTGGGCGCCGCCGGCTTCGGAGGCCCGCCCTGGGGACCCAGCATGGGCAACGTGCGCACCGTGCCAATAGCAGCCGGCGAGCCGGACTGCGGCCCCAGCTGCGCCAGGTCTTCCACGTTGCCGTACTTGGCAATCATGCGCGCCACCTGCGCGCGTGCCACCCCGCAGAACTTCGGGCTGAGGAAAACGTCGTGGCGCACGTTGTCCACGCCGGGGATGAGGTTTTCCAGGACCAGGACAGGGTTGTACTGCGTGAGCTTGAACTGGCGCGCAAGCTCGGCAACATTCGCTTTCGGGCGAAACAGCGCCATCAGAGCTCTGGACGCGGCTGCTGCCGCTTATTCTCCGCTTACCGGGCGCGCCGAATCAATCACTGCCGCTGCCGCGCCAATCCGCCGGTTCAGCGTGCCGAAGCGAGCCGCCCGGAATCGCTGCCGGCGAGCGCGTCTTCCAGCGTGGGCTCGTGGAAACTGGCCAGCCGATGCCGCAACTCGCGAGCGTCGTCCATCGCGCCGGTTTTTTCGTAGGCGCCGGCCAGCAGGCCCGCGGAAATCGGGTTCACCACATCCTCTTCCAGATGCGGGATCGCTTGCGGAAATTTTCCCTGCGCCACCAGCAGTGCTCCCGCAGCCCCGTGATAAGAACGCTGGATCAGGTGGCTGCGGCTGGCGGCCGCCATGCTCGCCAGCTCGGCTACGGCTTTCGCGGCGCCCGCGCGGCCATCGGCAAACCGGGCCCGCAACGCGCGCGCGTACAGAATTTGCGCGTGCTCTTCCGCGCGATCGGACTTCGCCATCCCGGGATCGGCGGCGAGCGCCTTTTCGGCACGGTCCAGCCACTTCGTGGCGGCCGCGTTGCTGGTGGCGTACATCCCCATCGCGCGATACGCCGTCGCGCGCCGCCGTGCCATGCCGAGCGCGCGCGCTTTTGCCGCCACTTCGCCGAACGCCTTGTCGGCGTCCTCAAACTTCATCTCGCGCACATACGTGAGGGCGGATTGCAGCGCGTAGTCCACGGCATCGCCCTGCGTCGGGGCGTTGGCGATGGCTTCGGCGTACGCGGCGCGGGCCTTCTGGCCCTCACCCATCAGAGCGTACGTATCGGCCAAGCCCAGCAAAGAAAACTTGGGATCGATTTTCAGCGAGGCGCGGTAGTGCTCCAGCGCCTGGTCGTAGCGTCCCGCCATGCGGCAAACCTCGCCCCACGAATCATGCGGGTTCGGCTCGTTGGGCAGCAGCGCCGCGTAGCGCGCCATCACTTCAACGGCCTTATCGTAGTTGCGCGAGAACGCGTATGAGTAACCCAGTTCGTTGAGCACCGCCGGATAGTTCTGGTCGGCGGCCAACGCCCGCTCCAGCAGCTTCTGTCCCTGCTCATAACGCCGTTGCAGGATCAGCCATCGCCCTGCCAGGAAGCCGATGCGCGGATCGTCGGGAAAATCGTGCAGCAGGTCGTTCATGGCCGCGATCGCGGTCACGTAATCGTTTTCCCGCGATCCCGCGATCCAGGAAATCAGGAGCTTCTCGCCCCGTGAGCTGCGCGGCGCCAGCCGGCGCGCGGCGGTAAGTTCGCGCGTCTCCTCCGCCGGATCAGTGGTGCAATACGCCACGAACAGGTGCGCCAGCGCAAAGCTCGCGTCGGCTTTGGCGGCGGCGCGAAATTCATCGAGCGCCGGGCCAAGCTGAAGATTTTCGATGGCCGCGATTCCGCGCTCGAACTTCGCACGCGCTTCGGCCGACGCGGTGCTCGCCGGCACCAACTTCGGCTGACTCGCCGCTTGTGGGGCGGGCATCGCCGTCACGCATGCGGCAGCAGCAACCAGGCACACTGCCAGATCGCGGATCTTCAGCATCGGGTCCCTCGTCGAGCACACGAATGCGGCTTCACGCGAACGCTAGCACATCGGAACCACGCGGCCAATGTTACCGACGGTACCGTGCGCACCGTGGTTCATGGGCCTTCCCGGCCGCGCAGTTTGGTATTATCGGCGGCGAAAAACTGTATTTATGCTTCTTTTGGGCCGAGTGGCGTTGTTGATGTGCGCGGTTTGCGCCTGCTGCTCGACCGCACTCGCGCGCGACATTGCTATCGTCGTGCACAAAGGAAACTCCACCCGCAGCATTCCCTTCGCGACCCTGGTTCGCATGTGCAAGGGCCTGCAGCGCAAATGGCCCGACAATCGCGATCTCACCGTCGTCATGCGCCAGCCCGCCGCGCCCGAGATGAAGCTGGTGCTGCGGAAGATTTTTGCGCTCACGCCCGAGGCCACCAACCAGCTCATCACGGCTGCGAATCAAACCCGCCGCGACCATCCTGCGATCCTCCTGGTCGATTCCGACGACGTGCTCATCAGGGCCGTCGAAACCAATCCCGGCGCCATCGGCCTGGTGGATGTTTACTCCATCACGGGCACGATCAACGTCGTAAAGGTGGACGGCAAGTCTCCTCTCGAACCCGGCTACGTGCTTCACGGAAACTGATCAGCTCTTCGTCGCCGGTGCTCCTTCGCATCTGGGGGAGTTGATATTCCGTTGTGACGAATGAGCCGCCCTCTGCCGCCATCGTTGCCGCTCAAAGCACGGCTTCGAACAGGTGGACTCCTTGCCGCCACGATCCTCGCGTCGAGCATGGCATTCGGCGACAGCACCGTCGTCAGCGTGGCGTTGCCTGCGCTCCAGGCAAATCTTCACGCGACGGCTCGTCGCCGGGCAGCCACCGCACCAGCTGCGGCTGGCTCGCCGCCTTCCAACCCAGGATGAAGCCGAACACCGCCATTTGGGCCTCGCCGCGAAAATCCATGTCGTCGCGATATTCATCGCTGGGCTGGTGGTAGCGGTGCGCGGTGTACTCCTCGGCCTGCTTCGCTCCCCATTGCTGATCGTGTCCGCGAAACTTGTCGCCCTGGTTCACGGAGAACGCCGGTATCCCGACGCGCGCCAGGCTGAAATGATCGGACCGGTAATAATGCCCGGCCTGCGGCCGCGGATCGGGCTTGATCTCCAGCCCGAATGAACGCGCCACGCTCTCGACGGTGGGATAGAACGTGGTGCGCTCCGAGCCGGCAACTTGGGTCTGCTCGGGAATCCCGAACGGTTGCACGTTGTCGAAGTTCAGGGCGAGGGTGATCTTGTCCGCTGCAGCCGGCAAATGCAGCCCAAGGTACTCGGAGCCCAGCAGTCCCTGCTCTTCTGCGGTGACCGAAGCGAAGTAGATCGAGCGCGCCGGCCGCGGCCTCACGTTCGACCACGCCCGCGCCAGTTCCAGCAGGATGCCGCAGCCGGTAGCGTTGTCGGCCGCGCCATTGTAGATCTGGTCGCCCTTCAATGCGGGATCAATTCCCAGGTGGTCATAGTGCGCGCTGTACATCACGCCCTCACCCGCCCGCGGCCCCGCGCCCGGCAACTCGGCAATCACATTGTTCGAATCGAACGGGCGCACGCGGCTCACGATGTGAGCGTGCGCCTCGACCGCGAGCGGAATCGGGCGAAAATCGCGGGACTTCGCCTGCTGCATGAGCGCGTCCAGGTCCTGCCCGGCTGACTTCAGAACCTGCCGTGCAACTTCCAGCTGAACCCAACCGGCCGCCTTCAACTTCGGCCCCGGCTTGTCGCGCAGAAATGATCTCTCGCCGCCCCACGAATTCCGCACTACCTCCCAGCCGTAGCTGGCCATGTCGGTTTTGTGAATGAGCAGCACGCCGGCCGCTCCCTTGCGCGCGCCTTCTTCGTACTTGTAGGTCCAGCGGCCGTAGTAGGTGAGCGCATCGCCCTTGAAGAACTTCGGATCGCTCGACGGCGGCTCGTTGACCAGCATCAGCAGGATTTTGCCGCGCACGTCGGCGTCCTTGTAGTCGTTCCACTTGTACTCGGGCGCGTCGATGCCATATCCCACGAACACCACCGGCGCGTCGATGTCGACCACTGGTTGCTGCGTCTCGTCGTGCACCACGTAGTCTTCCAGCAGTCGCAGGGAGGCCGCATCCGCGCGCGGCGGCGCGATGGTGAACCGCGTCTCCGGCAGGGGTGTGTTGCCCACCAGCGGGACTCGTTGCAGATAGCTGCCCTTATCGCCCGCCGGCTTCAGGCCAAGCAGCGCGAACTGCGTGGCGATGTACTCCGCGGCGAGATCGCCTCCGCGCTGCCCGGTTCCGCGTCCCTCGAGAAGGTCGCTGGAGAGAAACTTCACGTGCGCGCGGATGCGCTCGGCGCTGATTGACTTCATCGGCCCCGAGATCCCCGGCGGCAGGTTGAGCGCCGGCCTGTCCGAGGCAGGGCTGGATGCGGATGTTGGCGCCTGCTGTGCGATGACTACCGTCGCAGCCAGCACGGTTACAAGCACAAGACCGATGTCTCTCTTCATGCCGCCGATTGTAAATGGCGCGCAAACAACAACGCCCGGCCAAAGGGCCGGGCAGTTTAGTATTCGATCCCGCGCCGCGGGATCAGTTTTTGGACCCTCAACCGCCCTTGAAGTCGGGCACCTGCTCGCCCGGCAGAAACACGACAAGTTTCGCTCCCTGGTGCCGTGCCGCCGCCACGCCGGTGACGTGCTGCACGTCGGCGCGCGACCAGCCCACACTCGTCAGCTCGATCTTTCCCGCCTCGTTCACCAGGAACAGTGTCGGGACGTTCGTCAGGCCGTAGGCGTTGGAAACCGGATACCGTTCGGTGTCGTCGAGCGCGATCGGGAACGTTATGCCGAATTTCTCGGCGAAGGCCGCGCTGTTTGCCGCCGAATCCTGCGAGACGCCGACGATCGCCAGTCCCTTTCCGTGCGTGCCCTGGAAAATGCGCTCTATATAAGGAAGCGCCATCTGACACACCGGACAACTTATCTTGAAGAAGGCCAACAGCACAGGACCGCTCTTGCGGACGTCCGACAAACGAAACTCGCCGCCTCCCAGCAGCGGCAGTACGACTTCCGGCGCAGCTGTACCCGCCTTCAGAGCAGCCATTCGGTTGGGGCCTCCATTGGGAAGTTGTTCGAGCGGCGATGACTCATTTCGTTAGATATCGAATTATCAAATACGATTCTAAAGCGCCAGTCCTGCCCGGCGCAGCGCTTTGCGCGTCACGCCGGTCAGCGCCAGCCGCGGCAAACGCCGGCGATCTATCCACTCGCCGCGTTCGCGCCCGGTCCCGCGATGCACTTCCACGCGGTAGTCGGTGGTGGTGATCGAGTGCTTGAGACGAAACAGTAGCCCGCCGTTCGCGGAATCCAGCGACGGCAGCTCCCACATCCCAGGCATGAGCGAGGCATCCGCTTCGCGCCGCACGAGCCGCACTTTCGCGCCTCCAGCCGCGAACGCCAGCGCATACCTCAGCTCAGCTTTGCGCCGGTCCGCTGCCGGAGCAGGCGGCGCTGCGCCTCGCGTCGCGCAGAGGTTCACCACCGGACACGCGGCACACAGCGGTCCATGAGGCAGGCACACGGTGGCTCCCAGCTCCATCATCGCCTGGTTGAAGTCGCCGGGATTTCGCGGGTCCAGCAACTCGCCGGCGGCCTTCCACAACGCCTCTCCGCGCAATCTGCGGCCCACGACGCGCCCAATCAGGCGCTCCACGTTGCCGTCCACCACGGCCGTGGGTTCTCCGAACGCGATGCTGGCCACGGCCGCGGCGGTGTAGCGCCCCACGCCGGGAAGCAATTGCAGTTCAGCAGCCGTGCGCGGGAACTGGCCTTCGCGCTCGCGGACCAGCATGCGCGCCGCCGCGTGAAGCGCCCGCGCCCGGCGGTAATATCCGAGCCCGCTCCAGGCGGCCAGCACCGATGACTCACGCGCCCGCGCCAGGCGCCGCACCGTAGGGAACCTTGCCAGGAAGCGCGGAAAGTAATCTGCCGCCACCGCCGCGCGCGTCTGCTGCAGCATCACTTCGGAAACCCACACGCGATACGGATCGCGGTCGGCGCGCCACGGCAGGCTGCGCCTGGCGTGCGCGTACCAGCGCAGAAGATTTCTGCGAAACCGCCGGCGGTCGGGAGTGGCTTGCATCGGCCCGATTGTAAATGTCGCGCCAAATATCCACATCGAAACAGGTGCAACACGGGTTGGCAGCCTCGGCATCCATCTCTCTGCGGGCAACGCTGTGCCCGCCGGCCATGACTTGGTTTCGCATCCCCGCAATACTCGCTTTGTCAGCGCTTCTCTGCCTCCCCGGATGCGGCGGTGGCAGTTCTTCCAGCAACAACGCGCCCACCGTGACCTCTACCAACCCTGCTCCGGGTGACACGTCGGTGCACGCGCCGGTGATCATTTCGCTGGGCCCCGGACAGAGCGCGATGGGCGTCAACATCAACGTGCCCGCACCGGCCGCTTCGCCCGCGCCCAACGCCGAGGTGCTGGGTGTAGCGCCCGCCAGCGGCATGGCATCAGCATTCAACACCGGCGCCACGATCCACGTGGGCAGCACGCAGCGGGTCATTGTGTTTGGACCGGGAATAGACGGCAGCATGCAGGTCATCGTCGGCGGCGCCAACGACGTTGCCGTGGCCAACGTCCAGTCCATCAGGGCGACCGACGGCACGCCCGGCATCTCCTTCGACGCGACCGTGAGCGGCAACGCCGCGCTGGGAGGGCGCACCGTCTACCTGCGCAATCCGCAAAACGATATCACCGCGTTCACCAGCGGCCTCGAGGTAGTCCCGTGAGACGCGTGCTTGCACTCGCCACGTTGCTGATCGCCGTTGTGGCTTCGGGCACCACCGTCGAGCCGCTCTCGATTGAAACCATGACCAGGCGCGCCGCACGCGTGGTGGAAGCCCGCGCCATCGAGAGCTGGCCGGCGTGGGACACCTCGCAGCATCTCATCTACACCTACACGCGCTTTCAGGTCGTACGCGCACTCAAAGGCAGCGCCGCCGCCACCGTGGTCGTGCGCCAGCTCGGCGGCAGCGATGGCCACTACACGCAGAAGGTCTCCGGTGTGCGCCCCTGGGGCGCCGGACAGGAAACAGTCCTCTTCCTGCGGCCGAGTGACGGGGGAGGCGGCGTGTTCGCCGTCGTCGGCCTCATGCAGGGCGACTTTCGCGTGACGCGCGCCGCCCGGGGTGAAGCAGTGGTGAGCAATGGTGTGGCGGGTGTCTCGGCGCGCGGTGGCTCCGCCTTCACTGGATCGCACATGCGCCTGAGTGAACTGGAAGCGCGCGTGGCGCGCGCGGCGGTGCAGCCATGAAGGCGAAGTTCAGCCGCGCCCATCACGGACAACGGCAGGCTGCCGCTGCGCTGCTCTGTCTGCTGGTTGCGGGCGTGTTGTTGGTGCGCCCCGCGTCTTCAACCATTCCCGCACTCTCGCCCAACGGCAATACACCCGCCGCCGACCGCTGGGACTTTACCGCGTTCCCCGTTACGTGGAGCCTGAACCCGGCCGCTAACGGCAATGTCCCCGGCGCTTCCGCTCTGCCCGGCCTCATCCAGACGGCCTTCAACACGTGGACTTCGGCGCCGAATGCGGCGCTGGCCGTTGGCCGCGGACCCAACTCGAGCGCCACATCGGGCGGATTCGATCCGCAGTCCAGCAGCAACATCAACCTCATCTGTTTCGTCTGCCAGGGCGACTTCTCCAAGGACGCCGAAACCCTGGCCGTGACCATCACCACGATTGAAAACAGCCCCGGCGGTCCGGACGGACACGGCGGCCGCACGCGCTTTGTCGGGCAGATTCTCGACGCCGATATTCTCTTCAACCCGAACGACCAGTTCTCGACCGGCGGCGGCGGCAACGGCCAGGACCTGCTCACCGTGGCCACGCACGAGATCGGACACTTTTTGGGCCTCGACCACTCCGGCGTGGTGCGCGCCGTGATGTTCCCCTTCGCACCAACGGTGCTGACCACGCTCAGCTACGACGACGTGGCCGGCATCTCCGCCCTGTATCCCAAACCCTCGCCCGATGTGCCCACCGGAACCATCAGCGGCGCGGTGCACATGGGTTCCGGCAGTCCGGTGTTTGGCGCACACGTTTTTGCCGAGTCGCAGACTTCGGCGCTGCCCTTCGGTGGCTCAATCCGGAAGTCGCCCATCAGCGCCATGACCGCGCCCGATGGCGCCTACACCATCAGCGGCCTTCCCGCCGATTCCTACATCGTGGTTGCCGAGCCGCTCGATGGACCGGTGTCCGACTCCGACGTGGAGTCCTTTCCCAAGGCGTTCCATCAGAGCGCGGTCCAGACCGGATTTACGACACGCTGGCATTAGCGGCAAAAAGAAAGAGCGGAGGCCGCTAGACCTCCGCTCTTCCTGGCTCGTACCCTCCCCCAGGTTGAGCCGCTTTGCGGGCGTCAACGAAGCCGAGCGCAGCGAGGTGAGTGGGAGCCCGCTGGCGAAATCCTGAGCGAAGCGAAGGATCCCTCCGCAAGAGAAGGATCCCTGGGGCAAAGAAAGAGCGGAGGCCGCTAGGCCTCCGCTCTTCCTGGCTCGTACCCTCCCCCAGGTACTTCGCCAAATCAAAGCCTTACTGCAGGGCCGAACCGCTCGAGGTGCAGGTCGTGCCGCTGCCGCCCGAGTCGTACTTGATCACGCCCGACTGGTCGGAGCAGAACGCGCGCTGGCCCGTCTGGCCAATCGCCACCGGCACACCCTGCGAGTTGTAGGTCACAACGATCGTGCTGGAACCGGCAGCCGTGCAGCCCGTCAGAGCAAAGGTGTAGCCGCTCTTGGTGCCGCTGGCCAGAACGCTGTCAATCAGGCCGGCGGACGTCGAGGTCGCCGAAGCGGAACCCGACGGCGGTCCGAGGCGCGACAGCGTGCAGGTGAAGCCCAGGTCCGGATACGTGGACGAGTAGGTGACTTCAGCTGTGTTGAGCGTGCGGATCGAGCCCACCGCCGACGATTCGTTGGCGGCGATGCGCGAACGCAGCAGGTTCGGAATTGCGATCGCGGCGATGATCAGAATGATCGCCACCACGATCAGC